>NZ_JBCOME010000003.1:130703-156667 GCF_040924365.1 Ruminococcus sp. 1001136sp1_2201st1_G3_2201SCRN_220225
ACCATATACTGCTCAACGCACGTATCATCTGCCGGGCAGCCTTCAAAAACAATTGCGATATCCGGCTTAATTACCTGTGCTGTCACAGTGGCACCACGTACACCAACTTCTTCCTGTGCTGCACAAGCGCCAACAATATCCACATTCAAATCCTGACCAGCCAGAGTATGCATGGTCTTAAGAATTGCCGCACATCCCAAACGACAGTCAAAGCTCTTGCCCACCATCAGATCTGTGGTTTCTGAATATGTAAATGTCACATCTGGCACTACCGGTTCACCGATACGAATGCCGAACTTTTCAACCGCCTCTTCTTTAGAAACAGCGCCAACATCTACCGTGATATCTTTCATATCCAGAGGTGCTTTACGCTCCTGCTCTGTCATGAAATGCGGAGGCTTACTGGCAGTAATACCTGGAATATATTCTCCGAATCGGTTGCGAACCAGGACTTTATGAGCGGGAATATTGTGGTTCACCCAACCTCCGATCTGAATGATGCGGAGAGTTCCGTTCGGGCAGATAGCCTGCACCATAAAGCCAACCTCATCACTATGTGCATCAAGCTGAACAACCGGACGTTTGCCGTTATTTTCTTTACGGCGGATATATAGGTTGCGCATGCGATCTTCTGTAATTTCTCCGAGTCCTTCTGCATAAGGACGAATTGCAGCAACCACTTCATCTTCGAAGCCTGATGTACCGTTTGCATTTGAAATTGCTGCAATCATTTCCAACGTTGTTTTTTTATCCATTCTGACACCTCTTTATGAAAGTTTTACCTTCTTGAACTCAACATCTACTTATTTTTCTGACAATACAGAATTTTCGAGCCGCGCTTGATAAACCAAGTATAGTCTAGGCCAATATGATTGTCAACAATTCCAACTCGATGTGATAAATTGCTTTAAGTCAGCGAGATAATGCCACTTTATCAGTCGGCCATTCCTGATCCAGAATCGTGCACAACTCCGATGCATTTAACATATGTTCATCATCAGTACGTTCCAGCAGGATTTCCATCAGATATAACGTACGGAGCTTCTGATCAAAAGAAGCCCTGATGGTCACCTCCACTTTCTGTCTCAACTTTTTCTAGTGAAACATTCTATATTCTTTGTATCTGTTTTTACATTTACCACTCTTCACATTTAATATCACTTATCTGCTCGATTGGAATAACCGTTTGATCCGTCATAATGATGGTATGCTCGTATTCGTCTATCTTTTTTACAATACCAGAGCACGTAACATAGGAGCCGCCTGCTTTTTTTGCATCGGGAATAAAATAAGTTATCGATACTTTCTGTTCTATACCGATATTATTTCTGATTATATTAATTTTTTCGTTCAGTTGAGCAATCGCTTCCTCACTCAGTTCCAATCGTTCATCGGTTAATCTTGCCGTTTCCTTTATCGCAGCATCATGTCCGGTCAAAGCTGCAAAAGGAGCAAATTGCGCTGCTCGATCCTGAAGTGGCATTTGCGGATGATTCTTAGAGACCGGATGCGGTAAATTGATGATATCGTTATAAGCATTATTTTTCATCCCTTCCAACTCCTTTACGCCTTATGTCCGCCAATTTGTTCATTTCTGTTCCTGGCGGTTGCACCTTCCTGAAGATTCATCCCCTTCAGTACAGCGTTTTTTCCAAATTTCTTTTTGATACTGAGCATTGCTTCCTGCATACGTTTTTCGCGATCCAGCGCAGCTTCTTCCTCTTCCCGCTTTTTTCTTTGCGCCTCATAATCCGTAAAAAGATCCAGCTGCTCATACGCTTCTTCTTTCTTCACAGAACTTTCATCCACAAGCCTGTTTGCTGTGATATTGATTCTTCTGACAAGCAGGTTTCTGTCAACGATCCTGTCATATAGCTCTATTACTGCATCAGTTATCATCTTGGTTGAGGAAGTCTGCCGTTTCAGATTGGTCGTTCCATGTGCGTGCTTCGGGATTTTTCTTCCATAACGGTCGATCGTAACCTCTCCATGATACTGCTTTCTCCTGTCGGCATTGTTCAGATTCTCAATATCATAACCAACTGTCAACACGATCTGGTCCGTTACAAGCTTCTTATCCACCAAATCCAAAACCATCTGATCCGTCATCTCTTTTACGACCAGTTTTGCTTTTTCAAAATCATAAGGACAATGAAGTACTTGTCCGGCGCAAACACTGTTCATTTCCGGTTTGTAGGCCTTAACCATTTCCATGGTACAGGGTTCATACCCCCAGGCATGGTCGATCAACAGCTCTGCATTAACGCCAAACAGTTTATATAGCAGATCTTCGTTGTATAACTCATTCTCTTTTCCGATGGAACATCTTGCAATATCACCCATTGTATAAAGCCCGTATTCTTCCAGCTTCTTTGCATATCCCTTCCCTACTCTCCAGAAATCCGTAAGTGGTCTGTGACTCCAGAGTTTCCTTCGGTATGACATTTCATCCAATTCCGCAATTCGTACACCATCTTTATCTGCTTTAATATGCTTCGCCACAATATCCATCGCAATCTTGCACAAATACATATTTGTTCCGATTCCTGCAGTTGCCGTTATACCTGTCGTTTTCAGCACATCCTGTATCATGGCCATTGCAAGTTCTCTTGGTGTCATATTATAAGTATGCAGATAATCCGTTACATCAATAAATACTTCGTCAATCGAATACGGGAAAATATCTTCCGGCGCAATATATTTCAGATAAATACTGTAAATTCTGGTGCTGTATTCCAGATAGAGAGCCATCCGGGGAGGCGCAACAATATAATCAATCTCCAGTGCAGGATTACTATTTAATTCTGCACTGTCATCAGAAGAACCTGTAAATGTCCTGTTCGGTGCTTTCCACCTGCGGGCACTGTTGGCTTCTTTTACTTTTTGAACAACCTCAAATAAACGAGCCCTTCCGGGGATCCCATAATACTTTAAAGCTGGAGATACCGCAAGACAGATGGTTTTTTCTGTTCTGCTTTTATCCGCAACCACAAGATTGGTCGTCAAAGGATCCCTATTTCGTTCTTTACATTCCACAGACGCATAGAATGACTTAAGATCGATTGCGATATAGGTTCTTTCCTTTTCCATCATTCTACACCTCCTGGTTCTCCTGTGTTCTGTTTCTAATTCTTATTTATCTTGGCCAAAAATCTACCGGTACTACCTCAAATCTATATTTCTGTTTTGCATTCGGCTACAAGCTTCTGCCTACCTGCAAGTTCTGTCAGTTCTGTGGCATATCGGACGAAATACTTTCCAGATTCATATTTTACAATTTGCTTTATCATTTACTTTCTCCCTGTAGCTTTCATTCTACTTTTTCCAATTTATTATTTACATCGAAACAAACTTTGTCTCCTTCATTGATATTACGCTCATAGAGCCTGGCGTCCTCCGCTTTTATTGTCACTTCTTTTCCTGAAGAATCCACAAGAGTCACTATTGCCATGACCGGTGCATCATCCGGCCGTTCTTCACAACCAAAATTCAGGTCTTCATCGATTCGTTTTACTGTGTACATCATAGTTCAATTCCTCTGAAGTAATATTAAGAATCAGTTTTCTACATACCTTCTCCGATAATATTCCATCGTACGATACTCTTCGTATGAAGTTACTTTCGGAAAATCCTTCCAGTTTGTTCCTCGGTCAAAGAACTATTTCCAGCTTTCCACTACCTCAGCATCTGTAACAGCCAGCCGTACATCTCCCTCGTTATAGAAACCGTACAAAATCGGCATCTTATACACTTTCTGCATATCCGTTGTTTCAATCAACTGCAGAAACTCTCTTCCTAAGGTCTGAACATTGACAACTGAATAACTGCCAGGTATTGAATTTTCAAGATGCATAGCTAAAATCTATCTGCGAAGTTTGAGTTATTGACTTTTCGCAGTCTATCGAAAGACAGACGGACAATCTAATTTTCCTTTTACTATACACCTTTTGATAGATTTTTCACGCAAGATCAACTCAAGTATAACATAGATATAACCTCTGTAGTACATCTTTCCTGTAAAACAAACTTATCATTCTGTACAATCACCTGTCCCTGTAAAAATATTTGTTCTTTTCCTATTTTATCCCTCGATTTTAATTACTATTTCTAATTCCTGCGATCCATTATCTCTAATGCCACAGCATCTGCATTCATCTTTTTCGGATCATTAACACTAAATCCTCTACACATGTAAGAATCCACAATAATGCGGTACTAACTCGAACAGCTTTTAATATCTTTCGGTTCTTCTCTTTTTCCGGGATCTGCATCACTGTTATCATTAGCATAAGTGCCTGTATCTTATTTGCATGTACCGCTTGTCTTCGCTCCATAAGCTCCATTTTCATTTCTATATTTGACTTCATTAGTTGAACCCTCCTCTTAATCTTCCATAAACTCGAAATATTCCTGTCTTTTCAGAAATAGAAAAAGTGATGACCACATTGATCACCACCTTAACCATCTGTATTTTCTAATGTTTGCTCACGCAAAACTCCACTTTAACTTTCACTCAACCTTTTCTTTAGCTCAATGATATTCTCCTCAATCCGCTGTATCACAGCCTTGAAATCATCATCTGATTTTCCCGTTGGATCATCAAGTCCCCAGTTATCATCAAACGCCCTTCCAATAAAAGGACATCCCACATTGCATCCCATTGATATTGCAATATCAATATCTGGGATTTATTTTATCCTGTTTTTTCAGGTCTTCTACGATTTCATTGTAACGTTTTTTGTTCAGACGATAGAAAAACAGTACAATTGCTGTCACTATCCATAAAACTCCCGGAATTGTAGTAAAGGAATGTCTCATAATACTGAGAACAGCCGGATTCTGTACCTGATTTGCCACATATCCATATTTTCCAAGAAGTGCTGCAAGAAGCGCTGTTCCTATTGCCATGCCAATTTTATTTCCCAGTGACACAAATGCATATTGAAAACCATCATTCCTTAAGCCCGTTTTCCACTCTCCGTATTCTACGCAATCGGGAATGATCGCATAGATTGCAGTGTTAAATCCAGAAAAAAAGAATTGTGTAATTCCTGCAAGTGTATAGAACGCTGCCGATGTTTCTTTTACATTGAAGAAGAACATACAGAGCATGGAAATTCCGGTAAAAAGGGCAAAAATAGATGCAGTTCTTCCTTTATTATTCAATTTTCGGAATACAGGCTGGAAACATGCAGCACCGATAATGGATGGAATGATAATGCACATGGAATATGTAGTATAGTAGGATGCATTTCCCTCTACATAAGTGAAATAGTATAAAACATCTGCATTTCTTCCATAAAGTGTAAATCCGAATAACACCTGTCCGATTAATGCCAGAATATATGGGCGGTTCTGCATCACTGCTCTTAACTGCACTTTTATGGATATTTTGTCTTTTTCCGGCATAATCACCTGCTCTTTTGTTTTTGCGAAACAAAAGAAATGACAGGCTGCAAAAATACATCCGTATATGATTGCTACCAGTAGGTATCCGGTTTTAGCACTTTGACTGCCAAGTTTTCCAATCAGTGGAACTGTAATGATATTGATAATTCCAATTGCAACCATTGCAGATACTGAACGTGATGTATTAATCTTTGCACGTTCATCGATATCCTGTGTCATTGCTCCACAAAGGGTGCCATACGGGATATTTACACAAGTATATCCAAGTACCAACAGACAGTATGTAATTACCATATAGATAACCTTTGATCTGTCCGACCAGTCCGGATGTGCCCAGAATGTCATAATCAGAAGCACGGCCGTGATCGGAGCTGCAATGAGAAGCCATGGACGATAACGTCCCCATTTTGTTTTGGTTTTATCTGTCAGTCCACCCACGATCGGATCATTGATCGCATCCCAAAATCTCGAAAACAGCATCAGGGCAGAGACTGCTGCCATACTGATTCCGAATACGTCTGTGTAAAAAATCATGAGAAAATTACTGACGAACATCCAGCTGAAATTACATCCTACATCGCCAAATCCATATGCGATTTTACTGATCAACGGAACTTTTACATTTTCGTTTTTACTCTCCATAATTCCTCCTGCCTGCTGCCATCCTCCGTCTTTCCGTTTACTCATGTCTTCTTTACAGCAGTCTTTTTTATTATATCTTTGTCTTACATAAGGCTTATGATCAGCAGGGTATTTTATTTTTCCTGCACATTGATAATCACTTTCATTGTAGTTTCACGGTTATCGTCAATGTACTGGTATGCTTTCAGATAATCTTTAAATGCAAATGTCTTAGAGATCAGCGGTCTTAAATGCACTTTTCCTTCATTCACCAGTCTGATTCCGTCTACATAATCATCATGTCTGTACATCATTGTGCTCTTGATATCAAGCTCATGATCATTTGCAACTGCCAGATCGATCTCAGCCATTCCTGCAAAAACTGCAACCAGCACAATCACGCTTCCTTTTCTTGCATATTTGATCGCCTGTCCCATTGTAATGTTATTTCCTGCACAATCATAGATAACATCTGCCTTATCCGGTCCAAAGGCTTCTACCATTGCTTCCCCGAAATTTTTATTTCTTGTGTTGACACATACGTCAATTCCACACTCTTTTGCTTTTTCCAGACGAAGATCACTGACATCTGTGATCATAACTTTAGCTGCTCCCATCCCTTTTGCAGACTGCGCTACCAGATTTCCAATCGGACCGGCTCCTATCACCACAATATTCATTCCTGTTACATCGCCCATCTGTTTAACACCATGAACAGCCACTGCCAGAGGCTCGATCATTGCGCCCTCTTCATAAGACATATCTTCCGGTATCGGTGTTACTTTTGATGCATCAACTGCAAAATACTCGGATGCAGTTCCTGTTGTCTGGAATCCCATTACTTTCAGTTCTTCGCAGAGATTGTATTTTCCGTGACGGCATGGATAACAATGTCCACAATATACCTGTGGCTCAATTGTTACTTTCTGTCCCATATGAAATTCTGTTACTGCATCACCTGTTTTTACCACTTCTCCTGATACTTCATGTCCCTGGGTTACCGGATATTTTGTAAAAGGATGTTTTCCGTGATATACATGGATATCAGAACCACAGATACCAATATTCATAATCTTAACCAAAACCTGGTTGTCTTTAATCTCTGGTACGGGAACCTCTCTGAAAATGATTTCTCCTGGATTTGTCATAACCTGCTGTAACATAATATTTTCCTCCTTGTTTGTTGAATGTACTTTGAGCCTCTAGTTATTTGTTATCTTTTATTAAATGTTTTATTAAAGTAATTACATTATTATTCAAATCTCTAACTTTGTCAATAAACATTTAAAAATATTTCTCATTTCTACCAGTTGCACAAAGTAAAGATTTTGTTTTTATGCAGATTTTACTATAGCAATCCTTCTGATTGTCTTCGGAATTCCCTCAACAAAAACACCCTGATCACAACGTTTCATTGTTGTAATCAGGGTATTTTTTGTATTCAGATATTTTTTTACTATGATATATCGACAGATTATAGGCAAATCTATATCTTTCCGATAAAATCCTGCAGGAAATGCTTTGCTGCACCTACAGCTGAGGCTTCTTTCTTATAAGAACAGTTTTTCAGATATCTCAGATCATGATCAAATCCATTATACTTCATTACTTTTTCCCCAAGAGGTATCATATAATCTGAGAGATATCCACCCATTTCACCTCCAAGAATGATATCCATATCATATGCCATGCGCAGATTTGAAATCAGAATTGCAAGATAATCAAGATACTCTTCCCATTTTTTCTCTGCCTTTTCATCATTACTTTTGAGCAGCTGCATAAACTGTTCCACAGAATCCTTTGACTCACCAACAAGTGCACCTGCAGCGCAATAAGCATCTGCACAACCTAATTTTCCACAATAACACTTGCGGCCTTGAGGTACAAGTATCATATGTCCAAATTCTCCGGCCTTCTGATTTTCTCCGGAAAACAAATTTCCCCCTATGCAAAATGCACCACCAAGAGTCTGATTCAACGAAAGGTAAATTGCATTCTGATAGGTGTTCATATCTTCTGCCATCATTGCCGCATTGGCATCATTTGCAAAATAAACCGAGACAGAAAATGCCTGTTCCAGGAAACTAAGACTATAGTTTTCAAGTTTCAGTGCGTGGGATTTTATCACTAGTTTCTGCTCCTGATTAATGATTCCCGGAATAGAGATTCCAACACCCAGAAGCTTTTCTTTCTGTTCTGCATCATCCATATGATCCAGAAATTTCGCCGCATAATCTGCCACCTGACTGCAATATGACATATCAGATACAAATTTCAGACGAATCCGCTCTGATTTCACAATCTCATACTTCAGATTTACCAGCACCATTCCCAGATGATTTGCAGTGATCACAATTCCCATTGCATAACGATAGGATGGATTGATTCCAATACTTTTAGCCTTTCTTCCTCCTGTGGATTCATATTCTCCAGTTTCTATTATGATACCTTTTTCCAATAAATCTTTTACATTAGACAGAACTGTTGGCATACTCAGATTCAGTTCTTTGGATATTTCCACTTTTGATGTGGATTCTCTATTTATAATATAATTTACGATTTTTGATTTCGTAGCAAATTTCTTTTCCAGTCCGCTCATTCTGTTTCTACCTTCTTTTATGAATGTATTTATAAAAGAATGATACCTGTTATTGTCATATTTGTAAATAGCCATTGTCTCTGCAGAGTATGTTGCTGCAAATATAAAGTCCCTATCGCAGAGTTCAGAGCAATTGTTAAGCTATCAATGTTCGTTAATAGTTGCTTTCGCATGCAACCATCAATTACGCTTCTTGGAGTATCATTATTTGAGACTTTGCAAACCATATCTTTCATAACCACTACTCCATCATGGAAGAGCCGTCCACTATTTATTTTATTAGTAACAAGCGCTGAAAGCAGGTCTCATTTCTTCGATCTGTCTGCGAGTCAAGCCATATCCGACAGCTGTTTTTTCCCAGTTATCTCTGATGATTTTCAAGATATCTTCCGCATAGTCTTCCGCATCCGATTTGGAAATACCGAATCTCACAGCGGTCTGCACTGCCAGATCAATACTGATTCTGTTATCTTCCTCATCCACATTAAGAGACAGCTCATCGCCATAAGGAACAGGATTTACGTCATACAAAGGTGAAAGAATCCATCCCTTGTCTGTCAGAATAAACGCACGATTTCTCAGGTGATCATCCGTATTGGTAACCACCATTATTTAGACCTCCTTGGTGCGCGTTTTCTTGTGATTAGATTGAGATCCTGTAGCTGCCTGCCCATCTCGTCGTCCTTGGCAACAAGCAGAAGATCCTTATCCATATTATCTTGGCCAAAAATCTACCGGCACTACCTCAAATCGATATTTCTGCTTCGCATTCGGATACTTCTCCCGATCCACTTCACTGCAAAACATGTCGTATGGTCTGGCACATGTTTTATAAGGCGGATACAATGCCTGATAAATCACCAGCCTCTCATCATTTTCTGTATGTTGCGCAAAAGCCAGAATCCGGTACAAGTACTCCGCTGTTTCCAGATTTACATTTTCCCGTTTAAAATGCTGGACTACATCACCAATATGAAATCTACATTCTTCCATTTCGAACTAGTTCTCCTTATCCATTGCCATATGTATCATTCTCTCGAAGGATTCTCTAAAATGCTCATTATCCTCCGATGTTCGTTTTCTTGGTCCTTTTAAATGATTCTTTCCGGATGCCCTTCGTGCCTTCCTATTCAGATGCCGCTCCATAAGCATCTGGTCAATATTCTCATTGGTATACCATTTCCCAGACTGATGAATCGCATACGCATTTTTTCCAAGTGCCATTGCAGCCACACCATAATCCTGTGATACAACAATATCGCCCCTATGGCAAATGCTGATCAGTTTATAATCCACGGCATCTGCTCCGGCTCCAACTACAATCACTTCACTGTAATCAGATGCTAACACATGATTGGTATCGCACAATAACGTTACCGGAACACTGTGCTCTTTTGCAACTTTTTCAACAATACCAACTACCGGACAGGCATCTGCATCAACAAAAATCTGCATATTCTCTCCTTTAATTAGACATAAATGGCGTACGAACCTCAATGAGATTACCACTCGGATCATACAGCCTTACAAGCTTCTGGCCACCTGCAATTTCTGTCAGTTCAGTGGCATATCGGACGAAATACTTACCTGATTCATATTTTGCAAGCAATCCATCTATATCAAATTCCTCGAAATACAATTCCATCATGTTATTGAATGGCGTAGAAGTTTCATTCAATGTTTTCCCCCATACCTCGGCATCCTGCAAAACAAGTCCCTCCGATAAGATCACATTACCTTCATTCTTAAGAATCACTTGCAGTCCAAATAAGTCCTTATAAAACTCTATGGATTTTTCTATATCATCTACCACAATCAGTACGTTTTTCAGCATATCCGTCACCTCACAATCCGCTTTGAGTCAAGCGAATATTCGCAATCCGCATGCGTTAAATAATCTTTCCAGACAAATGATCAATTTCATGCTGGCAAATCTGTGCTGTCCATCCTGACAATTTCTGGCGCTTTTTCTTCCAGTTGAAGTCATAATACTCTACTTCAATTTCCTGGTATCTGGTCGTCTTACGTACACCGTCCAAGGACAGACAGCCTTCTTCTGTCTCATACATATCACGCTTTGAAACAATCACCGGATTGAACATCACAACATCTATGAATCCCATATTCACAATGATGATATTCTTCTTTACACCAATCATATTGGCAGCCATACCAACACACCGTTCCCGGTTCGCCTGCAACGTATCCTGCAGATCCTTTCCAACCTGGATATCTGCTTTCGTGGCTGGTTCAGATGGTTGGCCTAAAAAGAAAACGTCTCTTACAATTTGCTTTACCATTTACTTTCTCCCTGTAGCTTTCATTCTACTTTTTCCAATTTATTATTTACATCGAAACAAACTTTGTCTCCTTCATTGATATTACGCTCATAGAGCCTGGCGTCCTCCGCTTTTACTGTCACTTCTTTTCCTGACGAATCCACAAGAGTCACTATTGCCATGACTGGTGCATCATCCAGCCGTTCTTCACAACCAAAATCCAGGTCTTCATCGATTCGTTTTACTGTGTACATCATATTTTAATTCCTCTTGAGATAATATTAAGAATCAGTTTTCTACATACCTTCTCCGATAATATTCCATCGTACGATACTCAATAATATCTTTGTCTATATATTCCCACTCTGCACCTATAACAGGAGTACTAAGTCCAGTTAATCTAATTCCCATATTCTTTCTTCCTCTGCATAAATCCAACTAAGATAAAGCATACTCACTATTCCAAAGATTCTGGAAATAGCACTTAAGCCGCTTTTCAATTCATTGATTACATTCGCATCTACTGATCTAATTCTTCCTTATTTTGATTTTCTCAAATATCTATTAAAATGAACCTTTTGTTCATTATTATACCTTACATGTAATAAATTGTCATAAATAACTTTCCGTATTTTGTTGCTTTCCTTGTTTCTTTATGTTTCTTCCCATCAGCCAAAGCAAATAGCCGAGTATAGTAAAATAAATTTTACTCATTGCCCTTCCTCCTCTTAATCTTCCATAAACTCGAAATATTCCTGTTCACTGGCAAATAAAATGTATTTGCCTTCTACATATCCCATATATCCGTTGCTTGTGTCATAACCTTTCATTTGCCAGTCCTCCTTGGATTTTTTTGATGTTATCATCTTACAATAAATGGCTGTACAAAAATCCCGACAACCAACCGGCTAAACTTCCCTGAGCATTCTTTGATATAAACCCTAAAATAATAATTTTACAAAGTCTATTACTTGTTGTTAGTTCATAATTTATGTATAATAAAATTCATATAAGAAATACACGCTCAACATGCAGCCTGGAACATAGATGCTCTGCATGTTTAGCGATATACGGGGAGGAAATTCTCATGGGTAAACAATCCACCAGGGAAAACAAAACAATTTACCAGCTTTGCCGAGAAGCGGCAGGACTTACAAGAGCAGAGGCCAGTGAAAAAATGGTTGCTGTCTCTGATTCAAAAATTGAAAAATTCGAATATGAAACACAAGAACCTACGCCTTATGATATCCTCCAGATGGCAGATGCCTATAAAAGACCAGAGCTTTGCAATTATTATTGCTCTCACAAATGCGAAATCGGCTATCGTTATGTTCCTGAAGTAGAAGTGACCGATCTGTCAAATATCATTTTGGAGACAATTGCCAGTCTAAATGAAATCAATCCTCTTACCGGTCGTCTGATCCAGATTGCCCGCGACGGTAAGATCAGCGATGATGAAATGAAAGATTTTGCTTATATCAGTAAAAAACTTGATGAAATTTCTTTAGCCATAGACTCTTTGAATCTTTGGGTAGATAAGACAGCCGGAGAACAGGGGCTTAATCTTGAGCTCTTAAATGCCGAGAAAGAAAAATTAAAATAATCCATAACGCCACGAAAGGCAATGAACCATTTCTGACTCATTGCCTTTTACTTTACATACGCTGTAATTGATTGACTATACTTTCTGTTCTTCGAATTGCTTCTTCTACCTGTCTTTTTGCATTATTGATTCGATCCTGGACCACCCAGTCCACAACAAAACCATCAAAGAAATAATCCGCAAAAGAAAGAAAATCTCCAGTATCGATATTCAAGTTACATGCCATATTTACATCATTTAATTCTCTACTGAAATTACGAAGATCATACTTTGCCTGTTCCATATTCCGTTTGGCCTGATCCATTCTAGAATGTTTTAGCATCGTAGTAAAAAAACCACCGCCAAACATATCTACCAGTCCCCAATTCTTTGCACTGTTTAAATTATCTTTTGCTGCCTGAAGACTGTTCAACGCTCTACTCCCAGCTTCAATTGCTTCTCTTTTTTCTTTTTCAATATCATATCCCATTCGTTTTCTTCCTCCTGATCCATTATGAATGTGACGTCACCAATGCTATAATGCCAGCGACAATCAACAATGGAAAAGCAATGTACATCAGTCCACCTATAACCATACCAATCAATATCACCGGAAAGAAAATAACTGTACAAAGTAATTTCATAATTCCCCAGGATGCTCTTAATCCGAAAATAAAAAATTTTCCTACAAACCAAATTATACAAATTGTAAATAATAACGATAACATTTTTTTCTCCTTCTGAAACTCATTCTGATATGTGTCTTTCATTTATTCTGCTCTTTTTCTGCTAAATATTCAGATGTGTTCTTTATACCAAGCTTATTACTGAATGCCGGGTTTTTCTCCATCTTTTCTATTATCCGGATTAATCGAATTCTCTGTGCTGCTTCCATCTGATCATCCCATTTACATTCTGCTTTTTTGTTGATATTGTCACTATAACAAATTTATTTTTCACAATACACATCCACCTTATCCAACGTCTAATATTCTTTTGCAATTTTCTCTGTTATCTCATATATCTCTTTGAATTTTTCTAAGTCCTCCGGCGATCTGATCAGCATGATTTCTTCGATTTTTCCGGTCCGTATGTCTTTGAACCCTGCTACTTCTTCTCCAGTACAAATACTTGCACGAATAACTGGTTTCATATGTTCTCGGTCATATGTTTTTTTCATGATTTTCTTTTTGAATAATCCCATACTTCATCCTCCGAATAATTACAGTAACAAGATCAACTATTAATTTCTGGAACATTTTTCTGCATCGATTGCCAGTACAAACATCAGCGCATCCAACGCATTTCCTGGATCCTGCACATCAATAACATATGTATCAGTCATATGAAACAGTTCTTTACTAACCCGTGCAATTGAATAACCGCTTCGATCAAGAATGCTATAGTTCCATTCCATAATGGTTCCATCAATATGCCATCCATTGTAATCAATATTATAATGTGGCGTCAGGAATGAGAATTCTTTACTCAGGCATCCAATATAACTGCCATTTTTATAAATCTCAAATTTAGGAAGAAAAGTAAGTACTTTCTGAACAACCATTCCTACTTCATTTCCATAGGCATCATAAATTACAAGTTTATGTTCCCAGGACAACTGACCTTTTACTACATAAACAGTGTTGCCTGCTTCATCATAGATATCATAGCTGTCAAACCATGAAAACAGCCTTTGTTTAAATAATAACTTCATAACTTTTCACCGCTCTCTCCAACAGATATAATTGGTTCTTTACACTTCTTCGATATTGGCTACGTGGATTTTTCCATCAGGTTGTGTATGGCTTTTCCATTGTTCTTTTGTTATGACATTTGTATGGCCAACTCTTACCTCATTAAGCAATGGTACTGGAACCTCATCGCAAGTATGATGATAAATAAATCCAAGTTTCTCCTGTACTCTTTTGGACTTTTTATTTCCGTCATAATAGCCACACCATATTGTAGTCATTTCAAGCGTTTCAAATCCTCGTTTCATAAGCGCATATGCCGCTTCTGGCATATACCCTCTGCCCCAGAATGGTTCTCCCAACCAGTAACCAAGTTCACATTCATCATCTCTATCTGTCATATCTGTATGTCCGTTTAGTTTTAGTTCAACAGCTCCTATTGCAACATTATTCTCTTTTTCACAGATTGCATAGCATTCTGCTCCGGTGAAAACATTGTCAATAACATATTTACTTGATTCGATATCCTTGTGAGGAGGCCATCCGGCAATTGGCCCTACTTTTGGATTTTTTGCATAAGTAAACAAACTTTCTGCATCATCTTGCGTCCACTTTCTTAAAATCAATCTTTCAGTTTCTAGTATCATTTTAAAATATATCCCTTCAGTATTCAATTTCGATTTATCCAATTAAGACAATTCTTTAGGTTAGAATCGATGATGGAGTAAACGAAAAAGCAGTTTTGACATTTCAGTGAACTGCCCCTTCGTTTACTCCATTTTCGATTTGACCTAATTGAACAAAGTGAGCGTCCGAGTAGCTACTACCTATGGACTTTTAATCTTTTGTTCTTATCCATGATTATACAGGATTTCCTGTGCAGACGCTACAGAAATCAAGAATTTTCAGATAAATAGGTATAACAATTAAACCTCAGGATTTTGAGGCTTAGAAAACATATAAAAGATTTGGATTTTAACACCTTTGCGGTATTCTCAGTTGTGGTTTTCCAAGATGTCCACCGCAGGATTTACATACATAGATGTTTATCCCGTATAGCTGTTTCAATATTTCTGGCATCTCCTTATCCCTGAGCTTTGAAAGATATTTTTTGCATCCGAGGAGATTCCGGCATAAAGTGAGCTTTTTGTGTTTGCTGCGGGAACATAGAAGCCCATAATGCCGGATCCTGACAAAACGTCTGGGTGGCACATGCATCAGAAAACGCCGTATAAATTCAATACCAGAAAGGGTCAGTTCCTTCCATTGTCCTTCCTCTTTTTTTGCAAGCAAAAAAGTCCTGACATCCTGACAGGTAAGCTCTTCAGGATTCTTATTCTGATATTTCAGAAAATAAGAGACATAGTTTTTATAGCAGTTGATGGAACGTTCTTTAAGGTTACGGATTTTCCGGCTTCCTCAAGCTGTTCTAAATATTTTTCATACATAATAAAATCCTCCATATAAAATCAGTAGTTATCCGGAACACTGCTTTATATGGAGGTGCATTTGGGTCATAAAACCGCTTGCCAACCAAGCGGAAGGGTGGTATTCTTTTCATAGGCAGTGGGAAGGTCGATCCTGTTTGATTGTTTCGTTGTGGTGACTTAACAATACTACTTTTAGGACTTGCTTTCCACTGTTTTGTTATAGAAAAAAGAAAATCGCTATGCCATAGCCTTGGTAGGCCATCGCGCAGCGATTTTGTTCAATTTATGTTTGCAGGTTTGGGAGAGATTGTTTCTTTTCCCGCCTTTTCTCTGATTTACATCCCCGAATAAGGGGTGACAACAGAGCGGAACTCAAATGTTAGCTGGACTTTTTCTCACATGCTCTGATTTGATCTCATATATAAATCCAGCAGAGATTTTGCTCTCCACCGGTCTGCTTTTATCCTAATTATGTTCCCCTTGCATTGATTTTGCTAATAATGTCAGACAGGGATAGTCCACAGCTGGAAATTAGTTTTTCATTTAAGTAATTATTTCAGTCCCAAAAAGACATATGAATTTTCACAACCTGCTTCTTCTAAGGAATTAAAAAACAGACCATATAACAACTTTATATGCTCTGTCTTTTTATTCCTACAAATCTTCGTGCAGTTTTACATCGCTATTATCTGCCATGCATTGTTTTAAGGCAATGATCATTTTTTCCGCATCCAGTGGCTTTGCAAGATGAACATTCATTCCAGCCAGCCGGCTGTTGATAATGTCTTCTGCAAAAGAATTCGCGGACATTGCAATGATCGGAACCCTCCTGGCATCCCTTCTTTTCATTTCCCTGATTGTCCTTGCCGCATCCAGACCATTCATCCTCGGCATCATAATATCCATATAAATTACCCCAAAATAATCCGGTGCAGATTTCTCGAAGATTTCAACTGCTTCCTGCCCGTCTACTGCACATGTAACTTCCATACCGCTGTCTTCCAGTATACATCTGGAAATTTCCATGTTCAACTCATTGTCTTCCACAACCAATGCCCGCATGCCTTCTACCGAATAATCATCAAGGCTTACTGGCTTATCTGATAAATTACTGTTTTTATCCTGTGTGCCAATTTTGAACGGAATTTTTACAATAACTGTTGTCCCGACACCTGCTTTGCTCTTCAGTTCAATACTTCCATCCATTCTGTCCACGAGTTGCTTCGTAATTGCAAGCCCCAGTCCGGTGCCTTCATACCTGGATCTGCTTGTCTCGCTTTCCTGAGAGAACATATCAAAAGCATGTGCAATAAAATCTTCACTCATACCCACACCCTGGTCTTTACAGTAGAAAGTGAAATTTGCTCTGTCATCATCCAGAGTTTCTTCCTTAACCCCCAACGTGAGCACACTACCCGACTGACTGAATTTTATGGCATTGTCCATAATATTCGACAGAATCCTTCCAAGATATACCGGGTTTCCAACCAGAGTGCTGTGACTGTATGTACCATTTTTCCAGTCAATCTCATACCGGATGCCTTTCTTGGCAGCCCGCTCATCATAAATCTGATTCAGTTCCTGCAGTACCTCTGTCAGATCAAATAAAAGCTGCTGGTCCTTCAAATCCCCGCTCTGTAGTTTATTCATATCCAACACATCATTTACCAGAGACACCAGATATTTCAGGGATTCCATTACCTTTTCTCTGATCTTCTGCTGCATCTGTGGATCATCTGCGTACTGATTTCCCATATTTACCATACCGATAATACCGTTCAGTGGTGTACGGATATCATGACTCATCGTTGCCAGAAACCTTGTTTTCATTTCGGCTTCCCGCTTTGCTGCTTCCGCAGCAAAGTTAAGATCCTCTTCACGTCTCTTGGAATCGCTGATACTACGGACTGTACATAAAACATGGGTTACATTTCCAGACTCATCCCGTTTTTTTACAGTAAAAAGCATCCTGTGCCAACTGCCATCACACATTCTGTATTCTGTAGAAATATATTCTTCCGTCTTCAATCTTGCTGAAAGTGTAGAGACATCCAGAAATGGACGGATCAGCGAACGGTATTCAGATGCAACCATTGTATCACAAAGCTGATACAGTTTCTCCGATGCACTGCCTCTGTTTCCTGTCAGTTTGTGTATTTCACTGTCATTTGATATCTCTTCAAAAAAATCTTTCTGCACATCAATCCTGTAGATAGAACAGTAACTCTTAGCAATTGCTGAGATTATTTCATTACTCAGCCGTGCTTCATCCAGTGCCTGCTTTAATTGATTCTGGATCGTAGTTTCTTTTTCCATGATATCATCAATATGCCGAAAACCCACCAGTGCGAAAAAATGTTTCTCATCCTCGTATATTTTGGCTGCCTGTGCCTCAAAAAATTCATGCTGGTTCGGATTCGGTTTACTTCTATAATGGTATGTAATGCGCTCCTTCCGGGAAAGCTGTTCCTTTAGATGCCCTGTCGAAATCCAGTCCTTAAATTCCTGTCTTTCTTTCTCATACAGATATTGAACCGCATATTGGTCAGCAGAAGAATTGAAATTATCACCCTGTTTCAGATTCATTTTTTTTACGTTGGTTCCATCGTTTATATGGAGAATTTCAAAGGAACCGGTATTTAATTCAACATAATAGACAGCCGTAAAATCTGCACATATCTTATCCAAAAGCCGTCTTTCCGCCATCTGTTCTTCCAACGTACTTTTCAGTTTTCTGTTCCTCATATGTACCATTACAGTCAGGATAAGAAGCAGAACGATCAGCACAGTTATAAAAACCAAAACAGTCACAGACTGCGGTTGCTTCGGAAATAAATTAATTTCTGTCATAACAAAATCCTCTCTCTATGTTTCCTGTCTGCTTTTCCCATGCATCTGGAAGGCTCCTGATTGCTGCGGTTGCCTCATAATCATTTATGACAGGCATTTTGCTTTCTCAACTCTTCGCTTATGGTCTGCTTAATTTTTTCCGCATCCAGCGGCTTTGCAAGATGTGCGTTCATTCCTGCTTCCATACACTTTTCTGCATCTTCCCTAAATACATTTGCAGTCATAGCAATGATAGGGATTATTTTTGCATCCTGCCGTTCCAGGTCTCTTATTGTTCTTGCAGCAGTAAGACCATCCATCACCGGCATCATAACATCCATTAAAATAACATCGTATGTTCCCGGTTCGGAAGCTTCAAAATGCTGAACAGCTTCTAACCCATTGTTCACTGTTTCTACTTTAGCCCCATTTTCCGTCAGCATAAATTCTGCTATTTCCACATTCAGCTCATTATCTTCAACCAGCAATACCCGGATATCTGATATATCTGCATCAAAATCTTCTTTTTCTTCTGGCCGTGCATTCGTATCAATTTTAAATGGAAGTATTACAGTAAAACAGCTTCCTTCACCAAGCTTGCTTTCAACTGTTATGGTTCCGCCCATCTTTTCTACAAGTTGTTTCACAATAGGCATTCCCAGACCTGTCCCATTATAATCAGAACGTGGGGAATTATCTGCCTGTACAAATGGAGTAAACAATTCATTTTTTATAAATTCTTCTGACATTCCAATTCCATTATCTTTTATTTTAAATTCACATGTCATGTGATCTTCTAATCTTTCAATCGTTCTCATACTCATGTAAATAAAACCATTCACCTTATTGTACTTCATACTGTTTGTAAACAGATTCATCAATATTTTTTTCAGATGAACTGCATTGCTCCAAACATATATACCACTGTAATCATCATGTTCTCCTATAACATGAAGTCCTTTTTCTTCTGCCTGAAAAGATAGTGACTCCGTGATTTCCTGACATACCTGGTCCAGATTGATGGATTCATCACTAAAAACCACTGTATCTGATTCTAATTTTGCCATATCTAAAACATCATTTATCAATGATAGTAGCAGTTTCGATGACTCATGTATTTTATTCATGCAATCCTTTGCCCGCTCAGCATCATTTCCGCTTTTCTCAAGAATCGTAAGCATGCCAATAATACCATTGATCGGTGTTCTGATATCATGAGACATGTTATTTAAAAAGGAAGTCTTAGCCTTATTGGCACTCTGTGCTTCTACAAGTGCATTTTGTAATTCCTGCTGTTTTTCTTCAAGCTCCTGATTCAGCTTCAATGCCTGCTCAGCAGACTTCTTGGATTTTTCTTCCGCACGTTTTGATTTTTTCAAAGAATCAAGAATTATACACAGAACAACGAAAAAAGAAATTCCAGCGATAAGTGAAACTGTCAGTAAATTGTCCTGAATAAAATCCTTCGCTGTAACTTTTCGTAAGGAAGCATTATACGAAACTACTGCACCTGAAAATTGAGTTGTAGGCATAGATGTCAGTGTTTTATTCAGAATGGACAAAAGAACCGGTTCTCCCTGCAGAATAGCAAATGGAACATCAGCTTCTTTTGTCAGGAAAACACTATGAAGCTTATTATTTTTCAAATAGTCTGAAACAGTACCTGAATTGCTTACAATACAATCCGTCTCCCCTTTCTGCATTGCTTTTACTGCTGCATCTGATGTTTCATATTCCACAACCTTCCATTGCGGATAATTGTATGAAAGATATGCTTTCAATGCAAAATCATCTTTTTCAACAGCAACTATATTCTCTTTATTTTCATCAAAAGAATCCTTTGCCGTAATTGCTGCCATATTGAGAGTCAACAGCGTATCCGACAAAGCAAATCCATTTGTTTCTGCAAAGTATGGATTCTGGTTTGCATGAAAAATCAGGTCTATTTTTCCATCCTGCAATGCCTGAAGCAGTTCACTTCTTGTCTCATATCCATTTAATTCAAATTCCAGAGTCTGACCTTGCAGACAATTTTCTGCAAGATCCACATAATCTGTAATAACACCTGTCAGTTTACCTGTTGGTGGATCTACACTGCTGATACCTCCATCCTGATTCAGATACCCTATCCGGATTGCACCATGCTGCCCGATCCACTCACTTTCTTCTTTTGAAAGAAACGAGCTGCTCTGTGCAGAAAGATAACGCCTGTAGAGATCATCTGTGTAAAATGGGTTGTCATCCTTGATTCTGCGCATAGCACTATCCAGTGCTTCTTTGATATCCGGACGTTCTGGATTTATAGCGAAATAGATTTCTGTCTCTCCAATACTTGTAAGCGGTGAAATATCCGATTCTTCCCAACGGGATTCTTCTACCGAAACGAAGCAGTCAATTTCATGTTTCGACAGTTTGTCCATAACTTCTGCGGTATTAGAAACATTGACATGCTGCATATGCAGACCATACTTTAACTCCCATTCGTTAAGCACATCCTCCGTTATATTATCTTTAAACACACCAATATTTTTTCCCTCAAAAGAATCCAGATTTCCTGCTGTAAGATCCATATTGGATGCATCCGTATAGATGTAATATTTCTCTTCCCCCATAGGCATATCGGAAAAAAGCATATTTTCAGCACGTTCGTCTGTATAGGAAATGTCACCAAGAATATCAATCTCTCCATTTTCCAACTGTGTAAAGCAGTTTTTCCAATCACTTGTTATGTATTTATATGTCCATCCTGCATAACCTGCAATATCTTGAAGATACTCATAACCATAGCCGCTTCTTTCTCCCTTTTCATTGACGGTATTATAAGTTTCTTCAAAAGATCCTACCCGGATAACATTGTCAGAGTTTTCTTTGGCAAATGTAGGAACGGATAAAACAATAAAACATATAATTGTGCAAAATATAATGTAACAAAATTTGAAATTCATTATATTCTGTACTAATTTGCACTTCTTCATCTTTCTCCCCTCCTCTAGGCTACAGTTGCTTGCTTCCAGATTTTAATTTTACATTCATTAATTGTCAATAACCTCCCCGCTATTTTTCCAAACAGCTTCTGTATTACTTATTCAAGTGCTCTACCATAAAAAAGCACTGCCAAACAGACAGTGCAACCTCATTTCATGCAACTGGCTGCCATTTTACAGGCCCTATAGCTTTGCGTCCCAAACTTTCATCTGGTTTGCCGATTTCCTTATTATAGCTTTAATACTTACGCAAAAAAACTGATTTCATTATACTTTAATGCTCTAGTATACACAAGAAAACATTACCGTTTTAACGACAAAAATAAAAAAAGAACAGCCGATACATATACTCGAACTGTTCTTCTACTTCCGAAGACCACGCAGCATTGACATCACTGTTTCCTGCTCATTTGTACTCAGATTATTCCATATCCTTAAAACTTCTTTCTGTTTTTCTGTCAGATTCTCTGAATTACCTTCCTGAAAAAACTGTGATAATGTCACGCCCAAAGCTGTACATATTTTTTCAAGTGTGATCAGCGACGGCAGGTTTTCTTGCGCCATGATTCTTCCCAGTGATGACTGGGAAATTCCAAATACACATAAGCATGATACAATAGAGGCATGCTGAAGGAGGATCTCATATGGCAAAGCAAGCTGTACAATTTCTTCTTTTGTATGATATTTGTTATTCAACTCCATCGTTATTTTTAATGCCCTTTGAGACATCTCATGCATGATCAGATGGTCTTCACTTCCACCGTCTACAGTATATCCGGGCTTCATATTACTCAAATATTCTTCAAATGTCATGATTAACCAACCCCGTTTTCTTTAAAAAATTTCTGGATTTTATCAAATGGGATCACATCCAGATTATCGTAAAGATCTGTATGAACAGCCCCTGGAATTGTCAGCAGCTCTTTATTGGATGTGTACTTGCTGTCCTTGATCATAGATCATATTTTCATAAGCATCTTTTCCAAAATAATAACTGTGCGCTTTTTCTCCATGAACGATAAGGACTGCACTTCTGATTTCATTACTGTACTTTAATATTGGCTGATTCATAAATGACATACATCCAATACTGTTCCAGCCATCATTGGAATTTAGGCTCCTTTTATGATAACATCTGCCTTTATAATACTCACTATAATCTTTTACGAAGAGAGGGGCATCTTCCGGAACCGGAAGTGGAACACAACCACTGCCTTTGGAATACTCGCCTTTACGGTATTCTTGTGTTCTGAGGGCATTCAGTGACTGTTTCTTTGCATAACGTACTTCTTCACTGTCCTCAGAATCAAAGTACCCATTTGCATTTACCCTTGTCATATCATACATGGTAGATGCTACAGTTGCTTTTATTCTTGTATCCAATGCAGTTGCGTTAAGAGCCATTCCACCCCATCCGCAGATTCCAATGATTCCTATTTTATCCGTATCCACATCTTCCCGAACAGAAAGAAAATCAACAGCAGCCATGAAATCTTCTGTATTAATATCCGGAGAAGCCATGAATCTTGGATTGCCTCCACTTTCCCCCGTAAAAGAAGGATCAAATGCAATCGTTAAATATCCTTTTTCAGCCATCGTCTGCGCATATAATCCGGAACACTGTTCTTTGATTGCACCAAATGGTCCGCTTACGGCAATCGCAGGATATTTCCCTGACACATTTTTCGGCTTATACAGATCTGCAGCAAGTGTGATTCCATAACGATTTACAAATGTCACTTTCTTATGATCTACTTTTTCACTCTGTGGAAAAGTTTTATCCCATTCAGATACCAACTTTAATTCTTCTGTTTTTAACATATTTGACATCCTCCATATGCAAAATTTCTTGTAATTACACTAACAATAGTATATGATATAAATATCATACAACCTAAAGTTAACTTTAGGTCAAGCATATTTTGAAAGAAGGTTTTTTATGTATACAATCAGTCAGGTCTCTGCAATGTTTAGTCTTCCTGTTTCTACCTTAAGATATTATGACAAGGAAGGTTTTTTCCCTAATCTGGAACGTAAAGGAAACATCCGTTATTTCAGCAATAATGAGTTGGAAGCGCTTCGTATCATTGAATGTCTGAAGAAATCTGGGCTTGAGATCAAAGATATAAAGCAATTTTTTATCTGGGTATCTGAAGGCAGTGCCAGCTATGAAAAAAGGAAAGAATTATTTGAAGCCAGAAAATCAGCTGTTGAAACTGAAATCCAGGAACTTCAAAAAACTCTCTCCCTCTTAAAATTTAAGTGCTGGTATTATGAAACAGCAATGAAAGATGGTAATGAAGATACGATAAATGCCATGTTACCTGATAAACTTCCAAAAAATATACAGAAACTATATGACAAAGGACATGAATGATTTTTGTTTCTTCTTCAAGCTGGAATTGATCGTGCTCTGTCTTTCGCTAATGCAACTCCATTTTACTGTGCAAACATAAGTTATGCCCGTCTCAAGATTCGCTTTATATCATCCAGATTTTCAACAAAAAAGATTCCCTCCTGTCGCTCGTTAGAAGATAATCCTTTTTCAATCATATGATTTAGAAGTGCTTTCAAATCATCGTAGTAACCGTTCAGGTTGTAGAGAATGCAGGGTGCCTCCAGATGTTTCAAAGACACCTTCGACATTACCTCTGCAATTTCCTCCAATGTTCCCGTGCCGCCCGGGAAGGCAATAAAGGCTTCTCCTAACTCAATCATTTTGTTTTTTCTCTCAGACATATCCTTAGTCACAATCAGTTTTGTCAGTCCATCATGTTGAAACTCATTTTCAATAAAAAAATTCGGCTCAACACCCGTAACATCACCGCCTGCCTTCAATACACTGTCTGCCAATGCTCCCATTAAACCACCTTTAGAACCACCGTAAACAAGTGCATTTCCACTGTTTCCAATCCATGCCCCCAATTCCTCAACTGCTTTTCGTAAGCATGGGTCATTTCCTTCGTTTGCCCCAAGATAAACTGTTATATTCATTAAAAATTTTCTCCTACAACTTCCGACTGAACAAAATCGCTGCGCGATGGCCTGCCAAGGCTATGGCGCAGTTTTTCTTTACACTTTAATAAAAAGCAGTGGAAACCAAGTCCTACAAGTAGTATTGTTAAGTCACCACAACCAACAATCAAACAGGATCGACATCCCCACTGCCTATGATAAGAATACCATTGAGCTGCCTTTCTGGCAAGCAGTTTTATTATGCTAATGCTCCTCCATGTAAGCAGTGTTTATACATTTACGATTTACTTTACATGGAGGATTTTATTATGTACGAAGAAATTTTTAATCAGATTAGATCTGCTGCGAATAAACGGAATCTCAAGGATTCCACAATTCATGCATACTGTACCAGTGTTGCTCATTTTTTGAACCACACAGCCAAGGATATAGATGCATTAACAACTGACGATGTTGATACATTCCTAACTGAAAAGAAACTTTCCGGGATTTCACCAGAAACATACAATCACTACCATTCAGGAATCCGCTTCTTTTACAAAAAAGTATTGAAGATGAATTGGGATGATGATGACATACCTCGTATGAAAAGGGACAGAAAGTTACCAGCGGTGCTTACAAAAGCAGAAATATCAGCTATTCTTGATGCTACACCAAATCTGAAGCATAAAGCTATGATCGCTACTATGTATTCAGGTGGACTTCGTGTTTCAGAAGTCACACACCTTCATTATGATGATATTTCACGCACGAACAAAACCATACACATCCGCGATGGAAAAAGCCGATCTGACCGTTATACTTTGCTTGCAGACCGGACGCTTGAAATATTGACAGAATACTGGTTTCAATGTGGCAGGCCAAGAGGGATTCTGTTCCCAAGTTCATGGACAGGGGATTATCTTACAAAAGATAGTGTCATTCAATTTTTTCGTGAAAGCGCCGAAAGAGCAGGCATTCAAAAACACGTCTCCACACATTGTTTGCGTCATAGTTTTGCAAGTCATCTGTTTGAGTCAGGCTGCGATATAAAATATATTCAGGCTCTTTTGGGACATCGTGATCCAAAATCAACAGAGATTTATCTGCATGTAAGCAATAAAACTCTGCTTGGTATTAAAAGCCCATTTGATGAGATGGGTGGTGAATGATTATGGATAAATCATGTACGATACAGGATGTATTTGAACGGTTCTATCCTTCCTATGAAAAGAGGAGTAACCCTCCTGCTCATCACAGAAAAACGGCTTATCACATCAGAAACTGTAAAACAGGAGTTTTTGGTGTAAATATCAGTGTTTGTGAGGACTGCGGATGTATCAGTGTTCACAACAACTCCTGCAGAAGCAGATGCTGTCCCATGTGCCAGGAGTTTCCGAAAGAGAAATGGATTGATGCACAAAAAGAGAACGTATTGGATGCACCCTATTATCATGTAGTATTCACAGTTCCTGAGGAATTGAATTCCATTATTTACAGCAACCAGAAGCTGTTATATGATGCACTGTATCATGCTGCTTCAGCCACATTGAATGAATTGTCAAAAGATGCAAAGTATCTGGGA
>NZ_JBCOME010000004.1:0-122727 GCF_040924365.1 Ruminococcus sp. 1001136sp1_2201st1_G3_2201SCRN_220225
TGAGGCTGAGCTTCTGGCAGGTTAAAATAGGGAGAAATTTCTTATTTTAACTTGTACTAAATCTTGACATAGGACCACTATATTGAAAAAGAGTTTGAGATTGCGGCAATCGTAAACAGACCGTTGGCGCAGGAGAAAGATTTTCTGAATACAGAAGTCTGGAAAAATGCGCAGAGTGTGATTATGACAGGCGAACAGATGGAAGAAAACTTTGGAATTACAGATTATAGTTTTATCAATGCATCGCCGGCTGATAGTGCGGATGCAAAGATCGTGAGCAATCAGTTATTACAAGTAATCCGAGATGTTCCCAAGGCAGTATTGCAGGATTATACGACCGCAATTGCAACACAGAAAGGTTATCTTGGACAGCAGCAGATCTTCTTTTCCAGTATTGCAGTGATTCTGCTGATTATCAGCCTGTTCCATATCGTAAACAGCATGAGTCATACGATTCTGACCAGAAGAAGAGAGTACGGGATTATCAGAGCAATAGGGATTACGGACGGCGGATTTTACAAGATGATTTTACAGACAGGTATTCTGTATGGATTGTTGGCGGATGTATTTATCTATCTTATTTATAACAGAGTTCTTCGCAGAGTGATGAATTATTATCTGGCTCATGTGCTGCAGTTTTTACATTATACTACTAATATTCCGAATCTGGTTCTGAATGGAATTATGGTGCTGAATGTAGTGATTGCAGTAGTGGCAGTAATGTTTCCGGCTTGGAAGATGGGAAAAGAGAATATCATAAGTGAGATTAGAAGATAGATTTATAATCAGGATTTTTAGAATTTCTTTAGTGGTTAGTATCATTGGATATAGCAATAGAATTAGAGAGAATACCCAATCTTTATAAGTAACCAGAGGGCGACAGTAAAATACTGCCGCCCTTTCTTTTATCGGTTTGTCCAGTAAAGAGTGTTCAGATAACACCGGATTCCAAGATATATTCCCTGTATAAATAATAAAAGAAACAAAAGATTTATGGGCATTACTTTTTTGATTGATTCTCCAAAATAAATGATGACAACAGCACTTGTCAGTATCATTAGTAGAGTAATAACATCCCAACAGTTTTTCTTATATAATTCTATAATCTTTATTTCTATCAGTATCGCAAGTATCCCTGTTCCTGCTACGTATATTCCAACAACTAATATCAGCAATAACCAATATATGATTCCGGCTATAAACGCATTGGGAATTTTTGTACTGATCTGTGCCACAGATTGCCCAGCATCAATCGTCCATCCGATAAAAGTTTGTATGAATGACGCTGCATCATGGAAGAATGATTTACAATCGGAAAGGAGCACATCTGACTGTACTGCCTGAAAAAGAGTGGTTGTCAGCGAATACCATGCAAGAAGGAACAAGGTTGTTTGGAACATTACCGTTTTTGCTTTATATTGTCCTGCAAGTCGCTCTTTTTGTGTTTCGTATTTTGCTTTTGCATTCTGATAGTCTGTCCGGTCACAGGCTTCACATTTTTCATAGAGTACCGGCTTTTCTACCGGTATCTCTACGATTTTCTGATGTGTCCGGGCATAATCCCGTTGTTGTGTTAAGCATCGTATTTTATCTTGACATTCCCCGATCATGACGTTTGCGCTTCGCAGCTTCTCTTTCTCGATCTGCAATGCTCTGTCTGCCAGCTTCAAGTCGTTCTTTAATGCTTGAATATTCCCGGCTTTGTTCTCTTTGTTTAATTTCTCGTTCAAGGTCAGAGATTCGCTGAGCTGCGTCTTCAGTTCCTCGATAAGCTGGTCTTTCTGTTCCAGTTCTTCTTGTATCTCCTCGGTCAAGAGCAGAAGTTCTTCCAACTGTTCGGCGTTCTTTGATTCTCTGGATTCGTTCATCTATATCACGTCCTTTCCTTATTTGCTGTTCCAGTTCAGCAATTCGGTGTTCTGTTTCAGCAATAAACTGTTTTCGCTGTTCAGAGTCTGTGCCAATTTCTGCCATTGCTGATTTTCGTTTTCCAAAAGTTCTATCTTCGTTTTCTGTTCTTCCATCTTGGAAAGCAGTTCCTCGGTATTTGGCAAAATGTTGAGCAGCTCGGATAACTCGCTGTTTAATTTTTGCAATTTCTGATTCTGTTCCTGCATAAGAGAGAGTTGGGTGTCCCGGTTCTGCATTTCCAGAATCATTTCTGCCATTAAGGTCTGCTGTTCTTCGATTTGCCCAATCATGGATTCCATTAAGGGTATAATTTCCCGGCTTTCTTCTAATGTCATTTAATCGCTCCTTCCATAATGATAATGCACCCGATACTTTTCCAAAGGTGTCCAGTATCTTTTGCAATAACGTGTTTTGTTGTTTTATGATTTGATTTTCCGCTACTTTCCACGAACCTTTTATTTCCTGCCCGGCAAGAAACTTTTGTTCAATCTTTCTTGCATCAGCGCCTTCATGGATGGTAGGAATCTGGAGTTTTCCCTGTTTTTCATAAGAACGGTGATCGACCTGATTATGCAAAGGAAGATGTTCATTACACACCTTTGCCCATTCACTCCGCCACAGTTCACAATTTTTTGGATTGTTCCATCCGGTAGCATCGGTCAGCACCCGTTTCCATTGCAGGCGGTTTCTTGCACCCATCTTCTGAATTCCGTTTTCGTCTAATACAGGGATACGGATTCCATGACGGTCAGGGTTTTTCTTATCCTGCCACCAGTTCGGATGGGATTCATCAATCACGATATTTCCGTTTTTATCTCTGAGAAAATCCCAATCCTTGACTTCTTTCTTTCCCCAAGAATGATCCGGGTTAAAAGGACGCATAGTCAGAAGCAGATGGACATGGGGGTTGCCATCCCCTTTATCGTGGATACTCCAATCAGCACACATTCCTCTATCTACAAAAGTTTTTTGAATATAGTCAGTTGTATATTGAATTTGTTCCTGTCTGTTCCATTCTTTGGGAAGGGCAAATTCAAATGACCTGCCAAGTTGGGCATCTGCATTTTTTTCAATCTTCAATACCTCATTCCATAACCTTTGTTTCTGAAATGTGATTTTAAATTTTTCTAAAGCAGCTTCTTTATCTTCTGATCTTTTGTATCGGACAGATTTTTGAAAGCGTTTTATATTTTCTTCTGGTACTATCTGCCATTCAGGAGGTGCGTTTTCACACATCATCAGCCGAGTGTAGACCACTTCTTTTTTAGAAGTGTAATAACTGATTCTCCCGGTTTCCTCGTTTTTCATCACATCCCCATTGAGATATGCGGAAGCGGAGATAACAGATTTCCCTTTACTTCGTCCGACTATTTTGACTGTGTAATGAAAAATCGCCATGTCTGGATTCCTCCTTTCTGCACATCCGGCATAGATTTCCGGCAACATTGCTTTCGGTTTTAGGAAAAGCAGCATTGCCGGAACGCCCTCTGCGTAAGAGTGCCCTGCGCATAGCAGCCTGCATGGAATGCGCCTCTCTGGCGAAGAGTGCCTCCTGCGGCATGAGCAGGTCTGGCTGAAAGCCCCGCCGACGGAACGAGCCCGGCAAGCGTGAACGCAGACCGGTTGCCACTTGTGGCAAACTTATTGGGACGACCTCTGGTTGTCCATAAGTGCGCCCTTCATGAAAAAGCAATGAAGGGAATGAAAAACTCATCCCCTCCGCCATTACACTTCCTCCATATCGGTATTGACTTCTTTCTGCATTGCCTTTGAGAAAAATTTCCCGTTGGCTTCCTGCCTTTTCAGAAAACCAATCAGCTTTGGGATGTCTTCTTCCTCAATAGGCGCACCGAGAACGGATTCCACCGCACCGCCAATCTGACAGAGCCTATGGGTTCGTTTTTTACTTTCTTCGGCTTTCTTTCGCTTCAGAAGTTCTTTCTTCTGTGCCGCATATCGTTTCGCCTTTTCAAGGCTTTCCTGCTCTTTCTTTTCCATTTCAAGCATTCGTGCTTCATAACTTTTTGTTGATTTTGCCATTCTTACATTCTCCTTTCCTTCACAAACATAAGTTCTTGGTTGCGTATCAGAAGAAGCACATGGTATAATCTTCTTGCGTGTAGGTATATCATGGCTTCGGTCTGATAGAACCTTTGGCGGTTTCTTGGGAAGCCGCCTTTTTAATTTGCCGCAGTTCTTGTTACGGCTTTTACATTTCCTCTATCCCTCAAATCACGACCTTCATTCGCTTCCATAAACATTTCCAGAATATCGGTTTTAATCAGGACTTTACGACCAACCTTTAATACCGGAAGTTTCTTCCATTCTACAAGCTGTCTTAAGGTGTTTCTGCCGATTCCCGTATAGTCGGCAGCTTCTTCGATGGATAATGCAATTTTTCTTTGCGTCATATAATCACCTCCTTATAAATTGCATTATGCAATTCCTGTGATGTAAGTATATCCTTTTCACATCTTTTTGTCAAGCGTTACGAAATGTTAAAAATAAATATTGCATTGCATATTGCAATTTCGGAAAAACAATGCTATAATTCATACATACCGAAAAAGGAGGCAGTCAGCATGAAAGATAAAGAATTACGCAAGCTGATAGGCAGCAGAATAAAACAGCGCCGTCTGGAATTGAATCTGACACAGCCTTATGTCGCAGAGAAGATGGGAGTTACCGCTTCTACAATCCTGCGTTATGAGAATGGTTCGATTGACAATACGAAAAAAATGGTGCTGGAAGGTCTTTCGGAAGCACTCCATGTATCTGTGGAATGGCTCAAAGGGGAAACAGATGAATATGAAACCGACATTACGGATAAGAGAGAATTACAGATTCGTGATGCGATGGGAGATATTCTGGAACAGTTACCGCTTGCCCTTACCAAAGAAGAAGATGCTTTTTCAAAAGATTTATTACTGCTGATGTTAAAACAATATGGTCTGTTTTTGGATTCCTTCCAGTTCGCCTGCAAAAACTTCAAGGGAAATGCTGGTCAGACGGATATTGCCAAAACAATAGGGTTTGAATCGAATGAGGAATATAATGAGATTATGTTCTTAAGGGAAATCACTCATACCATCAATGCTTTTAATGAGATGGCAGACATTGTAAGGCTCTATTCCAAGAAACCAAAAACAGCAGAACAAAGGCTTGCAAATCTTTTATCAGAAGTCTTATACGAAGATTCCGAATCGGTATAGTAAGACAACCGGAGTTATGATATACTTACACGCACGAAGCATTTCATCAGTTCCGATTGTCTAATATCGAAAGGAGACATACGATTATGGCAAAAGGATCTGTAAGAAAAAAAGGAAAGAAATGGTACTACCGCTTCTATGTAGAGGACGCAAGCGGCAATCTTGTTCAGAAAGAATGCGTTGGAACAGAAAGCAAAAGTGAAACTGAAAAACTGCTCCGTCAGGCAATGGATGATTATGAGAAAAAGAAATTTGTTGCCAAAGCGGATAATCTCACAGTCGGACAGCTTTTGGATGTGTGGGCAGAGGAGGAATTAAAAACAGGTACGCTCAGCAATGGTACGGTGGAGAATTACCTCGGAACAATCCGAAATATTAAGAAACACCCATTGGCAGAACGTAAACTGAAAAATGTAACCTCTGAACATTTGCAATCTTTCTTCGATTTGCTTTCCTTCGGGGGAGTTCATCCCGATGGAAAAGAGAGAAAGGGTTACAGCAAAGATTACATCCATTCTTTTTCCGCAGTCATGCAGCAGTCATTCCGCTTTGCAGTATTTCCAAAACAGTATATTACGTTCAATCCCATGCAGTATATTAAACTGCGGTATCAGACGGATGAAGTGGATTTGTTTTCTGATGAGGATATGGACGGAAATGTCCAACCAATTTCACGAGAAGATTATGAAAGACTGCTTGCTTATCTGCAAAAAAAGAACCCAGCCGCAATACTTCCAATCCAGATAGCCTATTATGCCGGGCTTCGTATTGGAGAAGCCTGTGGTTTGGCATGGCAGGACGTAAATCTGGAAGAACAATGCCTTACCATAAGACGCAGCATCCGATATGATGGCTCAAAGCGCAAATATATCATCGGACCAACCAAGCGGAAAAAAGTAAGGGTTGTTGATTTTGGAGATACACTGGTAGAGATTTTCCGTAATGCCCGGAAAGAGCAGTTAAAAAATCGAATGCAGTACGAAGAACTTTATCACACGAACTACTACAAAGAGGTCAAAGAGAAAAACAGAGTGTACTACGAATATTATTGCTTAGACAGAACGCAGGAAGTCCCGGCAGATTATAAAGAAATTTCTTTTGTCTGCTTAAGACCGGATGGTTGTCTGGAACTTCCGACTACTTTGGGGACGGTATGCAGAAAGGTGGCAAAAGCATTAGAGGGATTTGAAGGCTTTCATTTCCACCAGTTACGTCACACCTATACAAGCAACCTTTTAGCAAATGGAGCAGCCCCAAAAGATGTACAGGAATTGTTGGGACACTCAGATGTCAGTACCACAATGAATGTCTATGCTCACTCCACAAGAGATGCGAAACGAAAATCGGTTCGGCTTCTTGATAAAGTGGTAGGTAATGACTAAAAAAATTCCCTTATTTCCCTTGTGATTATCTCATAAGGGCAAAAATAAGGGAAACTACATATCATTTCACTAATGGACAGGCGGAAAAGCCTGTAAAATGGGGAAAGTTAGAGGAATAATTATATAAAGAGCAGATTTACCAGATAACAGCGGTTGCACCGGAAATATTTCTTGGGATCAAACTGATTATCTGTATCCCTCATAGTGCCCTTTGTCTCAAAATCCCCATCCAGAGTGTGGTAGATCAGCACATGGTCCTGAACCTCCACGTAACAGATCCGCGCCACATCCAGCTTCTTTTTACCTCCCTTCAGAACAATGGTAATGTACTCCTTCTCCGGTGTCTTCACCTTTGCCAGAGCCCTTACCATACTCTCTGAAAATGAAAAATAGGAAATTGGCTTCAAAATATAATCCAGCGCATTTACCTTATATCCCTGAATGGCATACTGAGGCATGTTTGTAATAAAAATAATAATTACATTTGTATCAAGCTCGCGGATTTTTTCTGCTGCTTTCATTCCATTGAGAAACGCCATCTCAATATCCAGAATAATAAGGTCATAGCTGGCAGTGTAATCAGTTACAATATCCTCTCCGTCCTGAAATTCTGTTACAGTAAATTTCACCTGGTTCTCTTTTTCATAACGATTCAGGCATTTCTTCAACGCCTCCCGGTCATGCCTGTCATCTTCTACAATTGCAATTCTTATCATAATTATTTCTCACCTATCCTATTCAATCAAACGGATATTCCAATCCGTTTTGCTGCCTTCTCATACCCGAATAGCTTCTTCACAGTTAATTCGGCTAAAACGGCCCCCTGGCACAGTGACACTGCACCAGGGAGCCGGAATCACTTGCGTTAACTAAGAATAGTATAACAGGAATCAGGTTCTGAAACAATTAAATATTAGCTGCTTTCTTCTGATTTTCTTTGATCTTTTTCTGGTCCTCTTCAATGTGTTTTTCCACATCCAGACGGCTCATGAGAATGATAACAACTGCATATGTGATCACATCTGCCGCCAAAAATGCAAATGCAAGCACCTGCTCCACGCCGCCCATCTGACGGTAGACGATCTGGCCTGTATAGTTTGCCACATTTTCAACAATTTCCAGAGTCTGCGGATTGCAGGCAATGCCGGTATTGCTGTAGCCTGCAAAGGTAAGAAGGCTGTTCAGCACACCGATGCAGAGTCCACTTAAGCCTACCATAATGGAACTGTACACAGACATTGTAAATCCGTCGCTTCGGAAACCATTTTTCGCTTCCAGATGGTCAAGCACATCAGAAAGAAGTGCCATCGTCACATACACTGCCGGAATACTTCCGATTCCTTTCAGCACCATACTTGCAGCAACCATTCCGAAGCTGTGTACATTCAGGAAGCAGACAAGGCCACCTACAACGGAGAAGCAAAGTCCTGTAACAACGGCTCTCTTTTTGCCCAGCTTACGGGCAATTGGCCATGCCACTACCATACCAACCGCAGTAGGGATTCCACCAACCAGACCAAGTGTTGACATTAATGCTCCGGAAGTCTGCTCCGGATTTGCAGAATTAATTACACTGTCAAACATCCATCTTACATAGAAGCTCATGGAACTGTTTTTGATCAGCTGGCCAAACTGGAAAATCAGGAAATAGAGAATGATGATCCACCAGTATTTGTTGTGGATACAGCCTTCCAGCTGTTTTTTCAGCGGCATCTTCTCTTCCTTTACATTCAGATTGATGGTTTCCTCTGTAATACGCTCTCTGGTAAAATAATATTCCAGCATACAGCCAAATGCACTTACCAGACAAAGAACTATGGAAATAATCCTCCAGTGTGAATAGCTTGCATCCACATCAATTCCGCCTTCCTTTGTCACAAACAGAAAGCTCTGAAGAAGGATCGGCACTACAATGCTGGCTCCAACTCCGGCAGAAGCAACCATTGCTGCATTTGACAGTGTTGCAAGAAGTCCGCGGCTCTCAGAATTTCTGGTAGAAAGAGAGACCATGGAGCTGTGTGCACAGTAAAAACATGGATATGCAAGTGCATAGTACAGGTTATAGGACACTGCGATCCAGATCATCTGCACCGCATTATTGCCCTTAGCTGGTGTCATAAACATAAGAATAATGGCTATGATCAGCATGGGGGCCGCAATGATCATATAAGGTCTTGCTTTTCCCTGGGTACTTCTGGTGTTGTCGATCCACTGCCCGATCATCAGATTTCCGAGAACTACGAAAATCACAGATACGATTGGCAGAAGTGTGGCAAATGCTCCGAATTTCGTCCAGCCAAGTACATCCACATAATAACGGTTCAGATAGGCACCGAAAATGGCATTGGCAAACATGGCGCAAAAGGGCGCCAGAAAATATCCAATGGCAATTTCCGGAAGCTTCACCTGATCGGATTTGATTCTTGTTTTAAAAACCGGCTTTTCTGCAAGTTTTTTTGCAAAATTAGTAATGTTCAAATATTTCGCCTCCTGGGTTTATTTGACTCTTAAGATAAACTCTTTTTCCCTTTATTTAAGCTCTGTCTTCCATTTGCAGGCAGAATATTTCCTGCACATTTAATGGAATCTTACTTCAGATCAAAAGACATAAAATTAAATGCGCCAGTTCCCTTGTAAATGAAGTACAGTGCCTCTTTCTCACCGAGTCCGTTTACATCAGCTGCAAAACCGTGCTGTTCCTTGCAAGGTTTTACCTGAATCTTTGCCACTGGCTTGCCGCCTTCCTCTGTGGATACATAAACAATTCCAGTTGCTTTTCCCTTAATATTAATACGAACCTTAGAGGTCTCACGCAGGTCAAAATATTTGAAGCCTGCAACTGCTCCGTCACACATATTGGCAATATACTGATCTGACCCCTGCTCACGATCCTTTCCTTCCTGAGTCAGATATGGATGACCGGACTTTGGATGTTTGATCATACTTAAGAAACGGGTTCCTTTTTTGCCATATACGTTGCAGGCAATGTAGGAAGGATAGTTTCCTTTTCCCTTAAGCGGTCCGTCATTCAGACCACAGGAGGTCATCTCTGCCTGATAGAATTTGCCATTCTCGAAGCGGATGCGCTCTGCACAGGCCTGACGGGAAGACTGCTTACGGTTACTGTGTCTGTGATAGAAAACATAATAGCTTCCATTAATCTCGATCAGGCTTCCGTGAGTGTTTCCGGTACAGTTTCTTGCATTTTTTACATCTGTGATTCCAGGAAGGCCGATGTCCCCGTTGCTGACCAGAACACCGCCAAACTCAAAGCCATCTGTAGGGTTATCGCTTGTTGCATAGCAAAGCTCATGGCTGTTCAGGGAGCTGTAGATGAAGTAATAGGTTCCATTGAATTTACGCATGGAGCTTGCTTCCAGGAAGGGATGTCCCTCATAAGAACTTCCTGGTGCTTCTTTCTCACTGGCAATTCCAATGTATTTCGGTCCCATTTTTACAGTAAGCATATCTGCGGGGTCCAGCTCGAAGCACATTGCACCGTGCTCAGTCGGCTTGGAGCCATCAAGCAGAAGAGGATTTCCCTGAAGGGCAAAGCCTGTGTAAAGATACAGTTTTCCATCGTCATCCATAAAAACGCCCGGGTCAAACTGCAGCGGCTCCTCTTTCTTTCCAATAGGAGTGCCGTCTGCATATTTTACATAACCATAGAATTCATATTTGCCTGCCGGCTTGTCACAGACAGCCACAGAGATCATCTTGGTGCCGCCCATGAAATAATAAAGATAAAATCTTCCGTCCGGTCCCTGGATCATATCCGGTGCTGCCAGACCATTTGTAAGACGGATCTTCGGCGCTGCCGGATCCTGCTCTCTTTTGAAAATAACACCCTCATAACGCCAGTTGCCAAGATCGTCTACCGGTGCTGACCAGCATACATAGTCTCCAAGACAGAAATTCAAACCGTTAAAAAGATCATGAGAACCATATATGTATACACGTCCGTCCACAATATGCGGCTCCGCATCCGGCACGTATTCCCAGCTTGGCAGGTACGGATTTACAGCCTGCTTTGTTTTCATACCTTCATCCTCCATCGATTATTTTACATAATTCATAATATGGATTTATTATAACACCCTGCAATTTCTGTACCTGTTTTTTACGTAAAGTGTAAGAAATCCATCGCAAATAGCACATCTTCAAAATCCAGAAGTTGAATCTCAATGAAAAAAAGCCGTCTAGTCACAGACAGCTTTCTTCCTTTGCACCATTTCCTTACCTGATTCACTTTATTCCAAGACATCTGCCATTGGAAGCACTCCTAGGGAGATTCGAACTCTCGACACCGCGCTTCGTAGACGCGTGCTCTATCCAGCTGAGCTACAGGAGTATACTCGGCCATGAGGGAATCGAACCCACTCGTGTTATGATAACAGCGGATTTACAGTCCGCTCCGCCTCCTTAACGGGATAATGACCGATATGATTTCTTACATGTTTTATATTACCAGAAGAACTATATATTCTGCAATAAACCACTAGTTTAATATAACCAAGGAACTTAAGTAAAACTGCATTCTGACTTATAAAAAATCCCCATTATCATTTCTTAGTCCATCTTATATATCGTTTTTTTTATTGCATTTTCCCATTTATCTGGTATAATAATCATTCGGTAAACAATTCAATAACAAATTAGCTCTGGTATAAAATTGGAAACGACACAAGTGTACACTTGATAACGAACAACACATGTGTCTTTTTTGTACCCATTTTTAGAAAAAGGAGAACAATTTTATGCCAAAAACTAAGTTTCAAAATGTTATTTTCACTCTGATGATGGCTTTCCTTATGGTCTACGCCATGATCTGCTACAACATTTCCCTGAACATCGGTGGAATGAGCAACCAGGTATTTCTCATGGCTTTCGGCGAAATGAAGATTATGTGGCCGGTTGCATTTGTACTGGAGTTCTTTATTGTTGATAACCTTGCCCATAAGCTTGCTTTTCGTATTGTCACACCTAAAGACAGACCTTTCGCCATCACAGTTGCAATTTCTGTTATGATCATCTGCATTATGTGCCCGATCATGAGCTTAATTGCCACAATCTTGTTTAAAAATGCGGGTTCCCAGTTCGTTGCCGTATGGCTCCAGACCACTTTCATGAACTTCCCGGTAGCCTTCTTCTGGCAGCTTATGTACTGTGGACCGCTGATCCGTTTTCTCTTCGGGAAAATGTTTCCGGAGAAACAAGATGCATAAGCGTACCTGTTAGCAGTTTTCATATAAATTTGAAGGATTTTAAAAGGCATTGCAGGATATAGCCTCTCCCTAACGTTTGACTCCAAAATCAAATCGTTTACAGACGCCATATAATTCCTTGCAATGCCTTTTCTCGTTAAACTTTCTCAGCTACTATTCTGTAATTTCTAATCCAAATCAAGAAGTATGTACTGCCATTGTTGTATTCTCGATAAACCCTTCACACATTTTCTGTACTTTTTTAAGCGGCAGCTCGGAAATTGCCGCAATTTCTTTCTGTGAATACCCCCGAGAAAACATGTTAAAAACGGTCCTGCGATCTTTTTCTCTGGCCTGTCTTCTCATTTCTTTTTTCATCTCTTTCTTCATTTCTTTCCGCGTTGCTGCTCTCGCTTCATCTGCATACATTTGCATTGCGCCATCCCATGCCTTACACATATCCTTCACCTCCACAACCTCTTCATCAACAAATTCATATTGCTCCAGTAATATCGCCAGAAGCCATCTGGTTTCTTGACTTAGCTTTCGTATTTCTTCGGTACTCTCTTCTACGTATTTTCTCAATTCGTCTTTTTTACGGCTGTGCTTCATAAGCTGGAAAATATCTTTCCATTCCGTGTGAAACAACTCAGGATTCTGTTCATGAATATCTATCATACAAATATCATAATCAGGAAGCCTGTCTGAAAAACTCATCACATTTTCCGGGATGTCCATCATTTCCTGTAATTTTAACTTACTCTTCCACCTTTTCTCTCCCAGGTATAATACCTGATGAAATACCGGAAGCAATGGACGACGGATTCGGCGCCGTTTTTTCCCACGTTTTCCTCTTCCCCAAAACATTTGCTGGGATTTTCTTTTCCACTCTTTTAGCTGATCTGTATATTCTATGCTGTCATATGTAAAACATCTCACAGGCATCTCATAATTTGCCCCAGATTCAACTTCACATGCCAACAAAAATCTACAGCCTGGCTTATCGTGGAGACGAAGGAAATCGCGCTCTCTTTCCAGATACATGAGCTTCGCGCTGTCATCCCCGAATTCTCCCTCTTCAAAAACACCTTTTTCCCTGGCAATTTCCTCTTCGCCGTATTTTTCAGAACTGTTTTTCTTTTGTATATTTTTTGCCATAATCGACTGTTTATATGATACTCTCTTCTTCCTTTGTACTTCCTTAAGATAACATGGATCCACAATCTGCTTTCCTGCAAATAAGGTACCATTCACAAAATCTGCAAAGCGTTCGTTATCTTTCAGATACTCCTGTAGTCCCTGGTCTTTTACACCCAAGTTTCACCACCTTCTTTATTACGCTTATTTCACAGGAATACTTCACCGAATGGCAATGAATAGACTGCTGTTCATGAGCTGAACCGCCTACGAATAGTACATAGAGTTCCTGAGATGTGAATTCAGCGTAACATAAAATATAATGTACTGCAAGGAGTTTATATTTTTTTAAGAATCATTCCTCGTTAATATTATACCATTTGTATTTATTTTATACAATATTATTTTTATAAAATATATACTTAAATAAAAAAAGGCATTGTAGAACATGCCGCCCAAAAGTCAGACATTAAAATCTAACTTTTAGTACGCGGTATAATATCCTTGCAATGCCTTTAATTCATAACGATCTATAAATACGCCCTACATGTTTTTTCACTTTTTGGTTTCCTAAACCTTTATTCTTCCTCTTTCAAATGCACATCAAAAAATTCCAATCCAACTGTCTCCGCATAGTCTCTTCCCTCTTCAAAGTTCATCTCGAAACCATGGGTAGATTTTTTTCCATAAATGGGAATCAGAACAGAACCTTCCCCTGTATACGCTTCCTCAATTGCCTTTTCAGAATAGCTGTATGGCACCAGGCTGTCATTGATTCCGTGAATGATCATCACGTCTCCGTCATATGCGCTGATAGTGCCATAAACATCCAGATCATAAACTGTTTTCACATACTCAGAACCCACAGTTCCTACCGGCATCTCAGCTCTGTCTTCCGGAATATCATATGCGGAATCATACATTTCCCGGGCATTATCCGCAATACAAAACGCCGGATAAATCAGGATCATAGCAGCCACATCATCTTTTCTGTCTGCAGCAGTCAGAGCACTTACAAGTCCTCCCTGGCTCTGTCCCAGAAGGAAAAGATGATCCTGATCCACATAATCCTTTGTTTTCACAAAGTCCATAACAGCACTTAAATCTTCTTTCTCAGTCATCACTGTCATATCCATGAAATCTACGTCACTGTTTCCGTTAAGGGAACCGCCGCAGAAGTCAAATGTATAAACCACATATCCATCCTGAGCCGCCTTTTCCGGCCATTTTGCACGCTCTACCATCTGGGAAGTAGAACCGATTCCGTGGCTCATAATGATTACTGGATAAGTCTTTGTTTCGTCAAAATCTTCCGGATAATAGAACTGTCCGTAAATATTATTGTCTCCATTTTTGCACCAGGAAACCACCTTTGTGCAGCCTTCTAGTTCTGTAGTGTATCCCTCTTCAATCTCCGGATTGTCAGACTCTTCTAAATCAGCATCTTCCTCTCCTTCAGAATTAGAACTGTCCTCTGCTTCCTCTGTCTGCTCTTCTGCGTTTTCCTCAGCCCAGACAGTCACACTTACACAGCTCACACTCAATACTGCTGCCACCCCTAAAGCAATTAACATCTTTTTCTTTAACATCTTTATTGCTCCACTTACTTTTTTCTCAATCAATCACATCATTCTGAAATCTGGACAAATGCTCATAAGGCAGAATCAATCTGCCTCGGAACAATCCACAGCCATCGTTGATCAGACTGTTATTTACCGCAGAAAACATATTCACGTCAAGATCTGCTAATTCCAGGGAAAGCAGCTTCATCCCCCGCTCATAAGCCTCATCAAAGTAAACACATTCCCCTTCCGGGATCACATCTCTTCTGGCGCGCTCGTCCTGCTGGCGTTTCTCATAGCCCAGGTGATTGGCCGGACCGATTTCTGCAATGTCATCCATTTTCTGGGTACGGAGCTGTACCTCCATGTAGGATCTGGAGCTGTTATCATAAAATGTAATATGTAAAGACTGATACCCATATTCACTGGTACCACAAATATAATCTCTGTAATAGGGCTTTACATCATCATTTAGTTGATCAGAAGTACTCAATTTCACTCCCTGAGCCGATTCTGCTGTAAAGCCTCTCTCTTCCAGAAATCCTGGCAGCACATTTGCGATCTCATAAAGATAGCGGATAGACGCCTGCTCCTGGTCTTCCCCTGGCTTCAAGTGACATCTTGGCATACAGACCACAATCCGGTAAGCAATAAAATCACGAAAGCAGCTCAGCTTATTTTTCAGCTCTGCAACCGACGGATAGGTACCATTTTCCCGGTAATAATCGTAAATATATTCCACTACATATCCATTAAATTTCTCTTCTGCCCGGATCAATGACTTAATCCTGCCTTTAAATGTAAAAGCAAGAAATGGATATTCATGGGCCATATATTTATAAAATTCCCGAATCTTCTGAGATTGAGCTGTCAGGAAATCATTATGCTCCAGAAGTTCCGTGATCTGGAGCAGAAAATTGCTGTGCACCAAATCAACTTCGTTATGGTTCTTCTTCGCTTCCTTACGCAGATCCTCTGTATATTTCTGTAAAATTTTTAAAACCGTATCTCCGGAATATAAATAATCATTCAGTGTAATCATAGCGGTCACCTCGTTTGTGAACGTTCTTTCTGACTGTGTTTGTTACAACTATTCTAGCAAACTTTTACGATTTAGCAAGAAAAAGTTTTATTAACATTTTCCCATTTTAAAAGGGACCTCCGAAGAAGTCCCTTTATTGTATTCCTATTCTTTTGAATATTTTATATTAATAGCTTTATTTCTTTTTCTTCCGGCATTACTCTGAGCGCACCTTTTCTTGTTGTAATAATTGAGGCAGCTGCATTGGCAAATGTTAACATTTCAGCCAGATTTTCCTCTTTTAGTCCATTAATTCCATGTTCACAGACATAGTGCAATACACAGCCGCAGAAGGTATCTCCTGCTCCGGTTGTCTCGATGGTATTATCCTGTAAAAACGGCTTTACTTCCACCATCATTTCATTATAATAAGCACGACTTCCTTCTCTTCCCATAGACACAAGAATCAGCGGAATCTGATAACGTTCTCTAATCCAGTTTACGCCATCACTATAATCTTCTTCTCCTGTCAGCCACTGAATTTCATTATCTGAAATTTTCAGTATCTGACAATGACCAAGACCATATAATACCTGCTTTCTCGCCTCTTCCATAGACTCCCAGAGCGGTGGACGTAAGTTGGGATCAAATGAAATAATAGCGCCAGCTTCTTCTGCAATATGAATTGCTTCTTTCGTTGCCTCCCGCACCCCTTCATGTGTCATAGACAATGTACCAAAATGAAAAATTTTCGTATTTTTGAGAATATCTTCACAAATTTCAGCTTTATTCAGCATCATGTCTGCACCTGGATTACGGTAAAAAGAGAAATCCCTGTCTCCATCGGGATATGTATGTACCATAGCAAGGGTTGTATGGATCTTTTCGTCTGTACATAATCCAGTGTCATCAATTCCAACTTCTTTTATTGCAGCCCTCAACTGTTCTCCGAAGAAATCATTTCCTACCTTTCCGATAAATGCCGTGTTATGCCCTAACTTTGCTAACATTGCAAGCACATTACAAGGTGCTCCTCCGGGATTTGCTTCAAAAAGTGGATTTCCCTGATTGCTTTTTCCGTTTTCAGTAAAATCAATCAATAATTCTCCCAGTGCCGTTACATCATATTTCTTCATACGTTGCTCCCAATTCTTGTATTTTTACCTTACTCATTCATGACAAGCTTCTGGAACTTTCATACCAAATCATATTTCACTACATCGATCTTAGCCGCACCGTCAACAAAGAAAGAAATTCCCTTTGCATTCTGTTCTGTAAGAATCACAGCAGACATAACCTGTTCTCCGTCATTGATAAATATTTCCGCGCTGAATCTGTCCAGAATTACTCGTAATTTCAATTCATTACAGTCACCATTTACCAGACATTCTCTCTGATGAACCACTGCACGTTCGCTTCCGGAGAAGCTTCTGTCGATTTTCAAAACTGATTCATCTGGACGGAATCGTAAAGTGGAATGATATTTTTCATTCTCTGCAAAACAGAGTTCGAATTTTTTATAAAGCTTATCTTTATCTACCGGTCGTATTACAAGCTCCAGATCTACGGTACGTCCTTCAATCTGGTCAAGTGTGATTCTGGTGTCTTTAATCACAACATCCCTGTACTCGACTTTATTTGCACGCATGGAATCCAGTTCTCTGACCGGAACCTGATACAATCTTCCGTTTTTCACAGACAATTCTCTCGGAAGGCTCATTTGTGCAAACCATTTAGATTCATTTCTGCGATAAGCAAGAGTATCCCAGTTCTGCAGCCAGGCAATCATAATTCTTCTTCCATCTGGAGCAAGCAATGTCTGCATTGCATAACAGTCAATTCCATAATCCACACTCTGATAAGACTGTTCCTTCAAAGTATGTGTCTCAGAATCCAGATCTCCTATGATACATAATGTTCCATTTCCATTATGATATTCCATTCCTTCCGGAATCATGTCCTGTGGGCTTGTCAGAAGCACATATTTGCCGTCCAGTTCAAAGAAATCCGGACATTCCCACATCTTTCCATAGCGGTTTTTATTCTCTGCCAAAGTACTTACAAATTCCCATTCAAAACCATTTTTACTTCTGTAAAGAAGAATCTGTCCGCTTCCATCAGCAGGACGACTTCCTATAACACAATAAAAGTTTCCGTCTTTTTCTTTCCAGATTTTTGGGTCACGGAAATCTACTTTGCTTGCACCTTCCGGCAGATCTTTAAAGGTCAGGACCGGATTTTTGTCATACTTCACGTAATCCTTTCCATCTCCCACAGCCACCGCCTGTGTCTGAACATCCCTTGCGGTTCCGTCCTCCAGTATTTCCCGGTCCACAGCAGTATACATAAGCAGCTGTCTGCCGTCCTCCAGCTCTATGGCACTTCCGGAAAAGCAGCCCACTTTATCGTAATCCTGGTCTGGTGCCAATGCTGCCGGGAGATAGTCCCAATGCAACAGATCCTTACTTACCACATGCCCCCAGTGCATGCTGTCCCAATGTGTGTTATATGGATTGTACTGATAAAACAAATGGTATTCTCCCTTATAGCAGGAAAATCCATTGGGATCATTCATCCATCCAACATAAGGAGTTATATGAAAAGCCGGTCTGTCTTCCTCTTTAATCTGCTGTCCCTGTGTAAATTCATATTTTCTTGCCTTTTCTAACATTTCGCTCATGAAAAATCTCCTGTCAAAGTCGTTGTTCAGTTCTTACATCTTTTGTTACTTTTCCGCGCTTAAGGATTCCTGATACTGATCAAAATATTTCTGTTTGATTGAAAGATAATCTGAAAGTCCGTACTTCTCCATTTTTTCCAGGTAGGAATCCCATTCTTCCTCTATTCCTCCATTCAGGATCCAGTCAGCTTTCTTCTGTTCTGCATATTTTTTAATATCGGTATCATACTGTGATACTTTGTTTGTATCATCAATACTCATAAATACATTCGGATAAACATATTTGCTGTTCATATCCTGTAAATATGTCTCATGCATATTATCCAGACGCCATTTCGCATCTTCCGGCTGTGTCACATATACATCATAATATTCATTCAGCACAGCCAGAGGGCCATTTACAGATTGCGCCTCACGCACTTCCACTGGAGACTGCTCTCCCAAATCCATATGTTTTAACATTTCGCCGCCGTCTTTGTTTGTAGACAGTTCAAAAATGTTAAAGGAATCCTCTTCGCCATAAGTACCCCAGTTATTCTGCGGAGACTGGAGGGGTGCATACATCTGATCAATCCATGCAGCAGCAAGTGCTGTATTACGACAACTGGATGTAAGAACACATCTTCCACGGTCAAATCCACTGGTTTCACTGTTGTTCTGTCTGGTAATATTTCTCATGCCATCTGGCCCGGTCAGTGCTGGAAGCATCACATAATCTGTATTGTTATCTATATTCGCAATATCCCATGTGAAGCAGAGTCCGTAACGGTGATTCTTTCCTTTTGCAACATAGGTAGACCACTCCTGTGTAAAGGCTTCCGGATCTACAAGATCTTCTGTCACCAGTTTATGAAGCCATTCAATTCCTTCCTTGTAGCCTTCCTGAACAGTTGTATAAATAACTTTTCCTTCATCTGTTACCGCGAAATGATCTCCTGTGTCTCCGTAACCCTCTCCAAATCCGTTTATTAAAATCGCCGGATCCTGATCTCCGTTATTGATAATAAAGGACATTGGAATTACATCACCTTCAATGGAAAATTCTTTCTCCAGTTCTTCTGCATGATCGCGGAACTGAATCAGTACCTGTTCCAGTTCGTCTGTTGTTGTAGGAATCTCAAGTCCAAGGTAGTCAAGCCATTTTTTATTAATATATGGAATATCTCCAATCGCCTGAATTGCTTCTTTTCCTGCACCAAGCTGTTCAATCCACGGGAAAGAATAGATATGTCCATCCGGTGCTGTACACATAGTCCTGTACTCTGGGTATTTTTCAAACACAGCCTGAAGATTCGGCATATATTTGTCAATCAGATTTTCCAATGGAATAATAATTCCCTGCTTGGCATAACGCAGCAGGTCATAATCACTCATACCTGCATTAAACAGACCATCCGGCAGATTTCCAAACTGAGCCAGAGCCAGATTCTTTTTATCTGAAAACTGATCGGATACAAAACAGGTCCAGTCAATATGAACATTTGTCTGTTCTTCCAGTCGCTGGAAAATCACTCTTTCATTGGGATCCTGTGTGGAAGTAGCCGGTGCACTTGTAATAAAAGAAAGCTCCTCTGTTTCCTTTAATGGAAACTGTACCTCAGATACTGGTGTGTCCGGGTTGATCTCCGCATTAAGCTGCTGCTCTTTTCCACACCCTGCCGTACTTATCATCATCGTCAAAGAAAGTCCAAGTGCAAGTAAACCTTTTACTCTGTTTTTCTTCATATCTGTATCGTTCCTTTCTTATCAGCCTTTTACTGATCCGACCATAATTCCCTGATCAAAATACTTCTGGAAGAATGGGTACATTACTAAAAGCGGTAAGCTTGATACTACAATGGTTGCATATTTCAGCTGTTCCGCTACCTTTGCCATTTCAGCAGTACTCTGAATATCTGCAATCATACCTGGCTGCGGAGTATTCTGTACCAGAATGGAACGAAGTACTAACTGCAGAGGCTGAAGATTTGCATCATTCAGATAAATCATTGCATCAAAATAGCTGTTCCACATTCCTACAAATGACCACAGTGCAAGTACTGCAATGATCGGCTTACATACCGGCATCATGATTTTGAAGAAATGCTGGATCTCATTGGCTCCGTCAATTGCGGAAGCTTCTCTTAATTCTGCCGGGATTGACTGGTAGTATGTTCTTGCAAGGATCATATTCCATACATTAAATGCTCCAGGAATCAAAACTGCCCAGACTGTATTTACCATATGCAGCTGATTGATTAAAATAAAAGTCGGGATCATTCCACCGCCAAAGAACATTGTAATCAGGAAAATGAGATTGAAAAATTTTCTTCCCACAAATTCCTTCTTGGACAATGGATACGCTGCCAGCAATGTTATAAAAACAGAAATAGCTGTAAATGCAAGTGAATACAGAAAAGAATTCAGGAATCCACGCCAGATCATCTCATTTTCCAGTACTCTGCGATATGCATCCAAAGTCCAGTCCTTAATATGAAAACTCAGTCCCTGATTATTCAAAACTGTAGGATCCATAAAAGAGGCAAGCACTACATACACGATTGGAATTGCAATAGAAAGTACAAACAGTCCAAGAATCAGGAATCCAATTCCAAGGATAAGACCGTCTGTCTTCGAATATTTTTTCTTTATTTTCTCCATCTTCGCTTCCTCCTATAATCCTTCTCCGTCGTTCAGCTTCTTTACCACCCAGTTTACAAAAACTAACAGAATTACATTTACTACTGAATTAAACAGACCAACAGCCGTCGAATAACCATAATCGCCGTTCAAAAGACCAATACGGTATACATATGTTGATAAAATTTCTGATGCCGGCAGGTTCATATCTGTCTGTAATGCATAGGCTTTCTCGAATCCAATACTCATAATATTTCCAGCCTACAGAATAAACTGAATTACAATAATATTCTTGATTGCAGGAAGCTCCACATACCAGATCTGCTGCAGAAGATTTGCGCCATCCATAATAGCTGCTTCTTCCAGTTCTTTGCTTGCATTGGATAAAGCAGCCGTGTACATAATAGAGGCCCAGCCTGCTGTCTGCCAGATTCCACTTGCTATGTAAATGGTGCGGAAAGCAGATGGCATTGTCATCCAGTTTGTACTGATTCCTAACAGTTTATTCAGAGGTCCGACTGGAGAAAGCAGCATTCGTACCATACCGCAAAGTACAATTACAGATATAAAGTTCGGCATATAGACCAGAAGCTGTACTTTCTTCTTAACTCCGGTTCTGCGGATACGATTTAAAAGCAATGCCAGAATGATCGGAACCGGAAAGCCCCACAACAGTCCATAAATACTCAGTTTTAACGTATTCAACAGGTAGTTCATAAAATCCGGTGAAGATAAAAACCGCCTGAAATATTCAAGTCCAACCCATGGACTTCCAAGCACTCCCTTGATTACGTTGTAATCCTCAAATGCAATCAGAAGTCCCCCCATAGGAAGATACTTAAAAATGATTGTCAGTAAAAGTCCTGGCATTAAGAAAAAAAGATATAACTGCCAGTTTTTCTTCACATATGTAGCCTTATCTCTCCACGTTTGCTTTTTCACGGGCATTGTTTGGTTCTGCATTCTTTTCATGCACTTCTCCTCCATTCCTTTCCTTTTCCATTCTTGGAACCGGTTAAGTAACCGGTTACTTTATAACTCGATGTTACTACATCCAAGTTCATATGTCAACACTTTTTCAAGCTAAAATAACCGGTTACGTAATCGGTTATTTTAGCATTGCCTTTTTTTTAAATAATTGCTATACTAAAAAAATAATATAATCCCAGTAATTAAAAGATTCCCCAATATTATTCTCATTTATTTATAAGGAGATTAAATTTTTATGGCAAAAAAACAGGTGACATTTGCAGATATTGCAGAATATACTCATTTTTCAAAAACTACAATATCACGGTATTTCAATCATCCCGATTCTCTTACGCTTGAAAATCAGGAAAAGATTTCACAGGCCCTTGATACCCTTGGCTATAAAAAAAATAAACTTGCAAAAGTTCTGGCAAATGGTAAAAGTGAGTTTATCGGAATTATTGTTCCAAATCTCTACTTGCATTACTACTCTGAAATGCTGACACAGCTTCTTTCAAGCTATAGTAACTACCATTACAAATTTCTTGTTTTTTCCAGTGAACACGGTGCCGAAGAGGAACAACAGTATATTGAAGAGCTTCTTTCCTATCAGATTGAGGGGCTTATTGTTTTAAGCCATACACTGTCATCCCAAAAACTGGCTTCCTATCAGATTCCTGTCATTGCCATTGAGCGAGAGGCAGAATATATCAGCAGCATTACCACTGACAATTATATGGGTTCCCTTCAGGCTACCTCCCTGTTAATTCGTGATAAATGTGATATATTGATTCATATCAATGTCAATGTTGAAAAAACAGTCCCGGCTTATGATCGTATACGTGCATTTGAGGAAACATGTAAAGAATATCAGGTTCCTTATGACATTGATCTAAGCGTAAGCGGCAATTCTTATCAAGAGATTTTAAATGTGATAAGACGTATCTTTACAAGAATTGAAGAAAAGTATCCGAATCAAAAAAAAGGTATCTTTCTTGCGAATGATACCTATGCCAATATGTTTCTCAATTTAATTTTCCAGAAATATGGTAAATTACCACCTACTTACGAAATTATAGGTTTTGATAATTCTCCAATTGCCAGTGAATCAATCCTTCCGATCACAACTGTCGGTCAGCAAATTGATGTTATTGCACAGACTGCCATGGAGCTTCTGGTGCAGCAGATGGAAGAGCAAAAAAAGCGAGCGCCTAAGCCACTGGAAAAGCCAATTCACAAACAGATCACTCCGGTGCTGATTCGCCGGAATACTACCAGTTAACTTATTGCTGTCGTATATTAGTAAAGCGGACATTCCAGGTCCGCTTCGCTACTTGCTCATGAACGCAGTCGCTTCGTGATCTGTCAGTAGGAGCTGAAGGCTCCCACTGACAGAAGCATCCCCCCTCACCTGCCGCTTAGTGCTCCGCGCACTTGAAGCGGGAGAATACTTATCTGCGTTCAAAAAAAGGCACCTCCCCAGTTTGAAAAAGGCTCTAATCTAGAACTGGAAAAATAATATCTACACTAAAAATCTTTTCTTCCAAATTCGCCACAAGATTTCCGCCATATTTTTCCACCACATATTGAATACTTTTCATGCCAAAGCCATGATAATTATCATCTCCTTTGGTACTCACCGGAAGCCCATTACGAAATTCCAGTTCATCCTCGCAATAATTCTCAATATGAATCCCCATCACATCCTGTCTCGCATATCCGATGAGGCTGATAATTCTCTTTTCAACTGGCAGCTCCGCTGCACATTCAATAGCGTTATCTAAAGCATTTCCAAATATGGCAGCGATATCTCCCGATTTAATACCAGTAAGCTTCTCTCCATCAATCATATATGAAAACTTAATTTGATATTTTTCACAAAGAAGATTCTTTTCTGAAAGAATAATATCCAATGGCTGGCAGCCTGTTTTCGCAAGCCCGTCATAAATATCTACTGCTTTACGTATTTCTTCCAGCTGGCCATGATCTGCATTTCCGGCTTGTTCCAATTCCAGAATCCGATGCTTAAGATCATGACATTTCATGTTAATGATTTCAACTGTTTTCTTTGACAACTCATACTGTTTTGCATTTTCCTTTATTAACTGCTCAAGAGCCAGATTTTCTTCATTGAGCCGGGACTGCTCCAGAAGCCCAAACTGCATAAAAAGAGATAAAATACAGCAGAATACAAATGGAACACGGCACGCCATAACCATATCCAACTTTTCACTGATCAGCCAGCTTTGAAGGAGCCAGCAGACACATAAGGAAATAATGGCTACCCAAAGTACACGGACTCTGTTCTGGCTGATATTCGGAAAATTTTTTATTTTTGCTGCACAAGTGAGATAGCAAATAATATATACAATGGTAAATCCAATGACCATTTCCGTGGAAAGCATCTTGAAAGAAGTTTTGGTCACGATACAAATCAGCACCTGAATATTGCTTCCAAGATTCTGTACAGTAAAAGCTCCAATTGTACAAAATAAAATATCCAAAAAAGAACGCCTGAAGCAAAACCACATGTAAAGCTGCATAAAAACAAGCACAATAAAGGTTCGAATTCCGCTTATATATTGACCAATTATAATTGGAAGGGTAACTCCCAAAAGCAGACAGGCAGTTCCCCCTACAAGCAGGCGTAACCAGAAGCGTTTCCTTTTTTTTAGATGGAAAAAGAACATAGCTTCCGCTATAAAAAGCTGGATGATAAAACAGGTAATTCCCTGTATTTCACTTGTAGATGAAGCTAATATTTCATAAATTGCCACGTCAGTTTCCTCCCCGGTTAATGTACATTGTCATTTGATCTATAAAAGTTTTTTTATAAGAACGGGAAATCGATAATTCCTTTCCATTTACAAACACGCTGTTTCCCTGATAGCGGGAAATCCATTCCAGATTTACACAAAAGGATTTGCTGCAACAGGAGAAGCGACCTGTCGGAAGCTGTGCTATAAAATCTCCCATTGTGCTTCGCAGGCGAAAAGTCTCTTTCGAAGTATGAAGATAAAGATAATGCTTTGCACTTTCAATATAAATCAGATCTGCAATATCAATTTTAACAGTTCCCTGTTCAGAAGGAACATATATCTGATAACCATGAAGCTTTTTACAGATTCGGATCGCTTTGTCCAGTTTCAGCGAAAAGTTGAAATATTCAATAGGCTTTACCATAAAATCAAGAGCCTGCACTTCATATCCGTTAATGGCATATTGCGCCATATTGGTAATAAAAATAAGAGGAATCTGGCTATCAAATTCCCGCAGTTTTCTGGCGGTGTCAAGACCATTCATATGAGGCATTTCAATATCCATAAGAGCAATGTCGCAGCTGGCTTTATAATCGCTGATAAAATTTAATCCGTTTTCAAAGCATTCTACAGCTAACGGTTCCTGTTTTTCTTCTGAATAGCGTAATATATAGTCTTGAAGAATTTTTGCACTTTTCTTATCATCTTCCACAATAGCAATGGTAATCATAGTTATCCTCCATGGTATAATGAAAAAGCCGGAGTCCTTTTGGGCATTCCGGCTTTTTCATTATACCATGTAAATATTAATTTGTGCCATATTTTACAGCAGATAAATCAAGCTTTTGTCTCATCCTTACAAGTGCATTTCTGAAATCCAGAATAAGAGGAAACAATATATGCAATCATGGAAAGTGCCATAAGTACGGCTGAAATTATGAATTTTTTTATGGTTGCAAACTCATAAAGTCCTGATACCACATATCCAATAAAATCAACTTGTGTATAAAAACTGTTAACAAGTGCTGCTGCAGTCAGAATTGCATTTGCAGTAAGCAGAAGGCTTGTCCACTTAAAATCAGGTGCCACCTTCAAAACGATCATCGCAAGAATCTGCAGAACCACTGTTACAAGCAGCAGAACCTCAATATAAGATTCTGTATGTCCTGACTGGCGGTACATTACAAAGCCGATCAGCGCAAGGATTGCAGCCACAAAGCTTAAGTAAAAACCAAATGTTTTATTTTTCAGATATCCCATATTACTTGTCCTCCTTCACGTAAACTGTCTTTTTGCGAAGTGAATTTCGAAGGTACATAACTGCAAACAAAAGTGTCAGAAGTCCAAATACCACCTCTGCTGCCATAAAGGCAATCTGCCACCATGTAAGAACGTGAATATATTTAGTGGAGGTTGTAATTGTATTCATATCATTACTTGCAACTGTATTATATACGAAATATTTAATTGTTTCTTTCATCTTTTTCTGGAAAGCAGAGTCCTTTGCAATCAGCTTCAGGTTCTCGGTTGAAGTCATGGAACCAATATTAGCGCTTTCATATGCGGAAGTTGTAAGACATCCGCCACCGCCGCCAAATACAATATCTCTCCAGTTCATGTAATCAGCACCGTTGATCATATCTGTTACGATCCAGCCTTCAAAGCCCCACTCGTTACGTGCAACCTGCACCTGTGAAGCTTCGGAAGCTCCTGAATATACAGTTCCAAGACGGTTGAAGCCTGTCATGATTCCCTGCGCATAGTTATTTTCCATAGCTCCCTGGAATGCACGGAGTTCATTTTCCCTTGCAGCCTGCTCTGTGAAGAATGTGGAAACACCGGAACGGTTTAACTCCTGATGATTCATGATATAGTGTTTCGGCATCATCATAAGACCTTTGGATTTTCCGCCTTTGCAGACAGCCTGTCCCAACAGGTTGGTAAGCATGGCATCTTCTGAATAATATTCATGATTTCTGGAGCAGTAAGGTGCACGGTGAATGTTAAGACCAGGTGCTGCAATGGAGTTGGCATTGGACCACAATCCATCTTCACCAAAGAGCTCTCCTTCTCTCTCTACAAGTTCTTTATTGAATGTTGCTGCAACTACAGGTTCTGTAGGCATGGAGCTCATAGAGTAGGAAGCATATTCGTTGTCTGAAGAAACATAAGTCGGCTCGGAAGAGTTGGATTCATTCCAGCGGGTTGCATATCCTGCAATCTGGTCGTAGCTGTAACCGATCGGTCCGTCATACCAGATTGCTTCTGGCAGGAAAATAGAATCCAGCTTCTCAAAGTTTTTATCTCCTGCTTTCTCAATAAAGTTGGCAGCCTCTTCCAAAGTCAGCTGATCCATAAGCTGATCCCATTTTTCATCAGACAGAGGAAGTGCACCTGCGAAAGTTCCATCCTCATTAAACTGGAGGAAATCAACGGTGCTTAATCCGTTGTCAGCTCCCCAGACAACTTCTTCGTCACTATTCTCAGTAAGTTCATAAGTGGAGTTTGTAAGACCTTTCATCATTTCCTCTATTGGAGTAATGCTTTCCACTTCTTTCCAACCCTTGCTCCAGTCAGAACGTGTAGTGTATTCAGCAGTATCCGGGATCAGATTGTTAATATCGCAATCCTGGAATGCATTCTCTACGTTTTCAGAATAAGTCTCTTTATCTTCACCAAGAGAAACTGTCACTACATTTTCCGGCTCAATTGTTTCATCGTCTGTAATTGTGATCAGATCGTCTGTGGAATCTGTTTTTACCGCCAAGACATTGTTTAATGCTTCATGCGCACCGTTTCCGATTGTGAAATAATAATCACCGGAATCCAGCACCCATGCGCCCTCTGTTCCATCTTCTTTTACAGCTTTTTCATCATAGCTTGCCATATATTCCGGAGCGAACTCAATTTCCAGAGTCTGTGATTCGCCAGGCTCAAGAACCTCTGTTTTTCCAAAATCAAGAAGCTGAATAGAAGCTTTCTCCAGTCCGCCCTCTATATATGGTGTCTGTACATAAAGCTGGACAACATCTTTTCCGGCAACGTCACCGGTATTGGTTACCTTCACTTTTGCAAGTCCCTTTTCCCCAGATATTACATCTACACTTTCCAGCTCCTGAGTAAAGGTTGTATAAGATAAACCATATCCAAACGGATAAGTTACTTCATCTACATAGTTCCATGCTTTGCCAGTAGAAGAGCCTTCTGTGGTGGCTGCATTTCCCTGATCCAGAACAGTATCCTCGTAACGGGTTTCATAATATTTATAACCAATATAGATACCTTCTGTTTCTACTACATACCAGTCACCCTTGTCTGCTTCTGTAAGTTCTGCACCAGATTCTGCATTGGAAGCATTAGTATAAGTATAAAGACCAAAGTTGGTCATTGCCGGAGCAGAAACAGAACTTGTGGCATAAGTATCAGAAATATGACCGGATGGATTCACATCGCCAGAAAGTACATCACATACTCCAAGGAATCCATTCATTCCCGGAAGTCCAGTCCAAAGAATTGCTCCAATCTCCGGATCATCCTTCAGTTCCTGGATTTCCATAGGAACGTCAGAGTTGATCAAAACGATCACCTTGCCATTGCTATTTTCCTTTGCAAGCTGGATCATCTCTTTTTCGTAAGCTGAGATAGACATCGGGGTGTCGAAGCTGTCCCCATTAGGATCCTTCATATTTGTGCTGTAGTCAGACGCCTCTGAACTGTCTCTGGAAAGAACAACAATTGCTGTTGTATCCTTAGCAGATTCCAGAATATCATCTGTGTAAAGTTCAGCAGGTGCCTCACCTACTGTATATGTATCTGCTTCATTATAAGAAGCGGAAAAAGCAGGTACAAGGCTATGGCCCGGAACTTCATTTCCAAAGAAAGAAGCTTTTCTGTAATATGGTGCGCAGGTTTCACTTGCATAAAAGCCTTTCATGGTTTCATTTACTGTGAAGCCTCTTTCATCCATAGCTTCTTCAATACCATAAGCGATCTGACCATTCTCTGAATCAGCCACAACAGAGGAACCAATTAATCCGCCGGTTCCCGGAAGATGGCTGTTTAAGCCCCAGAGGGTAACAGCTTCTTTGGATTTGTCAAGTGGAAGGGTCTGATCTGTATTTTTGAATAAAACGGAACCTTCTGAAGAAATTTCAGCAGCCAGCTGTTCTTTAGCCTTTACCAGATCCTCTACATTATCAAATTCAGATTCATAATAAATGCCATCAGAGTCAGAATCTCCCTGCTCGATTTTGTAGCTTGAGGTTCCAAGTGTCGCATTAATGAAATCCACTCTTGCATTTGCAATTGAGCTTCCGCCCAGTGTGATTGTGAGAAGTGAGGCTGTAGTTGTTGCCAAACCACGCCAGATTTTCCCGGTATGCTTTTTCATATTTCCTTTCCTCCTAATAAATTTCCTTTGACAGATAAACACATACTTTTCAGATAGTTACTCTGTCCTTTCAGTTCTGTTTGAACCGCTGGATTTACTATAGCAAAAGGAATGGGATTTGTGAAAAATTCGGCAAATTTGGAACCGTTTCTGGCAAAACTGGTAAGCATATGAACTTTAAATCAATCTAATATTTCAATCTCTGTCTCTGCATTTCCAAGCTCAGATTCAGCTTTCACAACTACTTTACCAGCTCCAGCCTGTGGACGGATAATCGCCAGCGCTTCTCCATAATAAGTATCTGTCTCATTGCTCTGGTAGCTTTCCGGATAATATGGGCAAGCGCTTCCAAATGCCAGAAGCTCGCCACCTTCTACTGTAAGCTGGATTCGACCTCTTACCAGCGGTTTTGTCTGACCATTTTCGTCTGTATAGCGCATTCTCACATAGCAAAGATCGGTGTCTGCATTCACGCGGGTAAGCTCTGGTTCTGCTACAAGAATCGTCTCTTTTCCAGCTGTTGTCAGTGTCCTTTCTGCAATTATATTGTCATTTGCATCATAGGCAACAGCCTTGATTTCTCCATTCTGATAGGTTGTATCAAAGAATACCTTGCAGTCATTTTTCGGCTTCTTAGTGCCTACACACTTACCGTTTATATACAGCTTCACATGATCTGCACGGGTGTAAACTTCTACTTTTGCAGCATTCCCGTCACAGCCCTCCCAGGACCAGCTTTCCATGGCATTGGTCATTTTCCATGCAGATGGGGAATGGGCATCCTTTGTGTGATCAACCGGCATAACTGCAATTGCCAGATCCTCCAGTTCAAAGGCAACTCTGGTATATGCCATCTCGCCAAGAGGCTTTCCTGTGAGATCAATCCGGCCTGATCCGGCACTTACCCAGCCACAGCCGCCATCAAAACGAGGTGCATAATCCTTATATTCCCATGCGCCGATTCCAACCTCACCCAGATAATCCTGAGCAGCCCAGACGAAATCACCAATGATACGCTTATCACGTTTTGCTTCCTGCATAAATCTGTACGCATCTGCACAGAAGGTTTCACTTCCAAGAATAATTCGCTTGGGATACTTCTTTAAATCATGATGGTAACGCTTGATTCCATAGTTATATCCTGCAACATCCATATTGGCATATGCATCTCTTGTTTTCACATCACATGGATAAAGAGTTGCTCCTGTTTTCATAAATCCGGCACCAAAAATTCCGGCTACCGTGTTATAAAATTCACTTCCCACAGCCTTTTTCTTCTTGGCATTCTCAGCAGCTTCGTCTGCTTTTTTATCGCTGTAAACACCAAATCCCATAGAGCTTAAGAAGTTAAAAAAGATATTGATTCCGCAGCTTACAGGACGGGTGGAATCCAGCTCATGAAGTCTGTCTGTAAGGGATTTTGTAAGGGAAATTCCCTTTTTCTGCGCAGTCTCAGACACTTCATTTCCTGTAGAATACATGATCACAGATGGATGATTATAGTCCTTATCCACCATATCTTTTAAGTCTTTTCTGTAGTTTTCCAGAATCTCATCTGCATAGTCATACTTTGTTTTATGGATATACCAGCCATCAATATATTCGTCCATTACAAGCATTCCCATTTCGTCACAGGCACGAAGAAGTGCTTTGGAGCATGGGTTATGTGCAGAACGGATTGCATTATAGCCAGCGTCCAGAAGAATGCGGATTTTACGGCGTTCTGCAAATTCATACGCACATGCACCAAGAAGACCGTTATCGTGATGGATACAGCCACCTTTTAACAGGACACGTTTTCCGTTGATACAGAAGCCCTCTTCCGGAGTACAGCTTACTACACGGATTCCAAAGGTTTCTTCCTGAATATCCTCGCCGAAGGTTACGCGGCAGGTGTAAAGATTCGGTGCTTCCGGGCTCCAAAGGTTTGCTCCCGGAAGAGCAATTTCTCTGGAAAATTTACCATCTGCCTGGAGAATTTCCAAGGCGATGATCTTATCTGATGCTTTGTCAGAATTTTGAACAGTTGGTTGTACTGCATTTTCGTCAATACACGGCTCTATGGTCTCGTCTGTCTGGCCTGCACTTTCGCCAGCCACAGCTTTTCTGGTAACAATCTGTTTCTCCAGAATCTCCACTTTCACCTCGCCGGCAGCATTCGGCCATGCCTCCACGCGGATCTTCGGCTCCTTATAATCCAGTGTAGTGATCTTCACACTGTCAAATCTCAGATGGTTTTTCGGCACTGTATACAGCCACACCGGACGGTAAATTCCGGTACCGGAATACCAGCGGCTGTTTGGCTGATCGTGGTTGATCACTTCCACGCGGATCACATTCTCTTCCCCGAATTTTACATACTTGGTGGCATCTACATAGAATCCGATATATCCATAAGAATGATAAGCCACTTTTTCGCCGTTGAGATATACAGTTGCCTTACGGTAAACGCCCTCAAATTCCAGTATCACTTTCTCGTCCTTCGCTTTCTCTGGAAGGATAAATGTTTTCTCGTAAGTGTAATCCTGCGCCTCATACCATCCTATATTCACACCGCCGGCACTTGTCTCGCTTCTCTCATCCAGCTGCATGGCATCATGCGGAAGAGTCACTGCAAATGCCTTTTCTTTCTCTCCGGTTCTGTAGCATACCCAGTTTTCGTTAAATGACTGCTTCATGATTTCCTCCTGAAATTTTCTATAATTTTCGTTTAATTTAAAATTCCCAACTATATCTCAGTCGCTATTTTCTACCCGTATTTTACCAAATAAAAAGCAGGCTGCCATATTTTAATCGCAACCTGCCCGAAAACACACGTAAACTGTGAAAAAAGCGGATTGCTGTTCTCCCAATTCACAGCAACGTGTTTCCCGCTAAAAAATCTTCTGTAAAAAATTATACAACGCCAGATGCCAGTTTCCCATAGAATGATACCGCATTGGAAATACATCAAAACAGGTATTTACACCAGACCGCAATCTGGGTTCTATATCCAGCAGAGCCTGGTAATCCTGAACCTGTCCAGGCAGGGCGAAGTCGAAGTTGCCGCTTGCCACATATAAATAATGAATTGGCAGTTCTGCAAAATCGCCTGTCTGAATGGTATCTTCAAATGCAGTCCTGTCTGTCCTGCTTCCGCTGAATGCCCCGAACCATGAAAAATAATCCAGACTCTGACACAACGCAGAATGATACATCGTTACCGCCCCTCTTGACAAACCGGCAAATGCTCTGTGATCCCGGCTCTCTGCGAATCCCTCATCATCTGCCGATTTTGCATATGTAGAATAAACGGATTCAATCTCAGGCATCAGATCATTTCGCAGCTCCTTTGCAAAAGAATAGGTCAGCTGATCCAGATCATCTGCACAGTCATCTTCCACATAAAAAGTCGGTGTCACCACAATCAAAGGCTCAATATCTCCATCTGCAATCATATTATCCAGCATAGTTTTGTTATACGGATTTGTTTTCAGCCAGTATTTTTCATCATCACCTGTTCCATGCATCAGATACAGAATATTGTACTCTTTCTCCTCGCTGTAGCCATAAGGCAGATATACATAAGCTGTCTTTTTCACGTCCCGCTCATCAGTAGCATATGCCTTGGTATCGTACACTACTTCTTCCACAGTTCCCGCCTGTTCTGATTCTTCCGCATCATATTTCGCCGGAACTGCCCACAGCTCATCCCGGGCCTGTCCCTGCGCCTCATGCCCTGCCTCATACCTTACTTTCCAAAATCCTAGGAAACCTGCCAGAATTAAAACAGCTGCCAAAAGCGGCAAAACTGCCACACGCCCCACAGGGATTTTTTTCCCGATCATTACTGCGATTCCCAGGATTCCTCCCAGCGCCGCAATAATACTCTCTACCAGAAACAACCAGTTAAAGTAATAAATGCTGGTAGAAAAATTAGTATTAAAATACAAAACAAAAGCTGCCGCTGCAATCACCAGATACAGAAAAGGCATTTTGCTTTTCCATGCCATATACGCCACCAGCATAAAAGTCACCGCAATCATACTGAATGTAATAAATGCTGTCTTATCTCCCAGAATTGCAAACCGGACAATATCAATTCCGGAAAGTAACACCAGAATAACTGCGGGAATCCGGCTGATCCGGTTCCACATTTTTTCATCTGCTGTCTTCTCAATTTTCTGTTTCATCATTTCTCACTCCTACATTTTCTTCAAATACATTATCACATTTCGCAAAACATTTCCTGCAAAATCCGCAATTTGCAGCCCAGAAACCGCCAACTGCGTTACTGTTCACTCCGTTCACAGAAACACGCTTCGCCGAATCTTCCCTGTGAACAGCAACCACGCCGTGCACAATCATTTTCCCCTCAAATGAAGATAACAGATTTCTTCTTATTTTTCAGCATTCTGGCAAATACAGACATCTTTTGGGCAAAAAAATACCGGGAACAGCTCTATAAATTCTAAAATTTAAAGAACCATTCCCGTTTTTAGAAGGAATTTCAATTATAGATTGCCGCGGTCGCACTGCGCACCCCAGATCACTCTTTCACCGCACCGGAAGTCATACCGCCCACAATATATTTCTGGCCAATCATATACACGATCACAACTGGAATACAGGTAAGCACAATATCCGCAAAAATATAATTCCAATAGCTTTTATTCTTTCCAAAGAACTGATAAACTGCCATGGTCATCGGGAACATTTTGCTCTTGCTTGACAGATACAACGGAGTCAGGAAATCGCTCCACACACCCATAAACTGCAGGATAAAACAGGTTACCATAGTAGGCTTCAGAAGCGGCATGATGATCTTGAAAAACAGGCTGATAGGACCTGCGCCATCAATAACTGCTGCCTCGTCCAGTTCCACAGGAACAGAAACCACAAAGTTGCGGATGGTGAATACACAGAACGGAATCATGGCGCTGGTAAACACCATAATAATTCCCTGTCGTGTATCGTTCAGATGAAGAGTGCTTAATACTCTCACCAATGTTACATAGTTAACCGGGAAAAACAGTCCGCAAAGTACGAAATAATATAAAAATACATTTAATCTGGTACGCTTACGGCACATTACAAAGGCAGCCATTGCACAGAGCACAACACCAAGAGTGGTTGCAACCAGTGCGTAAAGTAAACTGTTTGAAAATCCCTGGAGCAGATTTCCTTTGTCGATAACCTCGGTGTAATTGGAAAACAACCATTCTTTCGGAAGGGCAAGACTCATTCGGGAAGCCTCGCCTTTACTCTTGAAAGAGTTTATAACTACCATATAAAAAGGCAGGATAACGGTCAGGCACAGCAGGAGGCAGACCAGATGTTTCAGCAGATTCTGAACTTTTTTCTTTGTCATTGCTGTACCTCCTGTTTTCCTAAAGTTTTAACAATTACAACACCAGCAATTGCTGTGATCAGAAGCAGAATACTGTTCAAAGCAGAAGACATACCGTACTGACCTCTGGAATAAAGCTGGAATGCATAGGTGGTAAGAACCTCTGTTGCATGTCCAGGGCCACCGTTTGTCAGAACGTAAACAATATCAAATACCTTCAGACCGTATGTAATACCAAATACCAGGTTGATCATAATGGCGCCGCTGAGCATTGGAAGTGTCACATAGCGAAGTCTCTGCCAGAAGTTTGCCCCATCGATCTCAGCTGCCTCATAGTAGGATCTCGGAATGGTATTCAGACCGGCAAGGAAAATCGTCATTACATAACCAATACCTCTCCATGCATCCACACCATAAATGGATTTCCATACAACGCCAAGATCCGAAAGCCATTTCTGTTTCAGGATACCAAGATGCAGTGCATCCAGGATTGCATTAAGAAGACCGTTGTTATAGTTTAAGATAGACTTAAAAACAAGACCGATAATAACAAATGGAAGAATGGACGGCAGATACAGTAAGGTTCTGTAAAGTCCTTTTCCCTTCAGTCCTTCCTGAAGCATGATGGCAATCAGAAGTGCCGGGATCAGCTTCACAATATTGGAAATAATGGTAAATTTTAATGTATTTCCAATACCGCTTAAGTAATCCTTATTTGATGTAAAAATCTCTTTAAAATTGTCCAGTCCCACAAAATGGACACCATTTAATACACTTCTTGAATTCCAGTCTGTGAATGAATATGCAACACCCATTATACTGGGAAGCAGGAAAAAGATAATGTACAAAGCCAGCGGCAGTATCAGAAACCACTGTGGATAAATTTTCTTCTTATTCAAAGGCGATACCTCCCCTCTATCAAACAGTGCGAAGGAATCACTCCTTCGCACTGAAGATATACCCTTATTAAATATCTTATGCTTAAATAATTATGTCAATTTCTTACCGGAAAACTTTATTTAGTTCCAGTTTGCATCGCCAACTGTCTTGGCAGCCTCTGCACGGTTGGTGTCCATATTTGCAAGAACGTCATTTGCTTCCATTTCGCCCTGGCAGAATGCAACCATATCCTGACCAAACTGCATCCAGTAATCGTTTGTATATTTTGTGCCGGTCTGCAGAACAGATACGCTCTTCTTACTGTCATCTACTGTTGCAAGGAACTCTTCTTCCTCTGGCAGCCAGTGTTGCTCAATTGCATCATCGTTCATATCAACGTTTGTGTATGCAGGAGAGTTGTCAAGGATTTCCTGAAGACTCTCTGTGGTTGTAACAAAATTGAAGAATTCTTTTACAAGATCCTCATGCTCTGTTCCCTTGTAACCAAACATGGTAGGTCCAGCCGGGTTGGTCGGATACCAGGTGTTATCGCCAAGTGGGATCAGGAACATACCAAACTCATCCTCTGTGCCTGTGTCATCTTTGATCTGCTGAATGTAACTGGAGTTTGCCATAGCCATTGCAATGTTTCTGTCGCCAAATTCATTTGTCAGGTTGGTGCTGTCAGTTCCAATCCAGTCCTCTCCGAAATATCCTGCATCGGAAAGCTCTTTGAACTCGTTCAGAACCTCAAGCATTTTCTCATTGTCAGCAAATGTAGCCTGATTTGTATTCAAAGCATCGTAAAGTCCTGGTGTAGCTTCTTCGTAAACACCACCGATCTGGAAGAATGCCAGCTGATGCTGCCATCCATCTGCACCTGGCATAAACCATGGAGTAATTCCCTGTTCTGCGATCTTAGCGCAAAGGTCTTTCAGCTCTGCATAAGTAGATGGTATCTCCCAACCATTCTCTTCGAACAATGTTTTGTTATAAACCATTACATATTCTGGTGAATTGTGCCAGATCTGAAGTCCGTATAATTTATCATTGTATACACAGGATGTTTTTCTTGCTTCCGGCATAAGATCTTCCCAGGAAGCTCCTGTGAAATCAATACAGTATTTCTCTGGATCAACGATTGTAGACTCGATTGCAAATGGGTTAGACTGAATCCAGAAAATATCTGCGCAGGAATCAGTAGCCAGTTTGGACTGAAGCAGGTCAGAATACTGGTCAGCCGGAATAGTCTGAAGGTCAACTGTTACACCATAAGTATCTTCAAAACGCTCGATTGTTGCATCATATCTGTTATCCATCCAGCCTGCTGATACCAGAATACTCAGTTCCTCACCGGAAAAATCTGCAGTCTCCTCTGCAAATACGGTAAGTCCGCTTGTCATGGACGCGATCATTGCTGCTGCACAAGCCACTGCCACAAAACTCTTTCTTTTCATTTACATATCCTCCTTTTAATAAAATGGCATTTACCTCATTCAGGAATCTCCGCTGATTCCTCTGTTCTTTTGATGATATTATTTTATCAGCCAGATGCTTTTTAATCCATGGATATTCTTACTTTCAATTTGTACTTTTTTCACCACATATTATACTTTTTTCACATAAGCTTATGTTTCTTCGAAAAGTCACCCGAAATTCTTATATATATTTTCTCTGTTTTCGAGCATTTATTTGTACTTTTTAAACAAATATGATATACTGATTTTTAATGTTTCACACATGGATTTCTGCATCTGCTTTCATAATATAGTCAGCAGCGCGGGCAAAACAATTACAGGAGGTATCGCCAGATGAAATCACGCAGTTTACAATCCAAGCTTTTTTTTGCCTATATCAGTCTGGCCTGCCTGATTCTTTTTTCTTTTGCTGTTTTTTTCTATGCTTTTGTTTCCAGACAGCTCAAGCAAAGTCAGATCAGTGCCATGAACACTCTCAATTCCAGCTTTCAGACTCAGGTAGATTCCGCCATCCGCAATCTGGATGCAGTATCTGTAAACATTAACTACAGCAATCAGTCAAAAACCATTCTGGACAATTCCTTCAACTTAAATATTTCCAGCAACATGCTTTCTGCCATGTCTGATTTGTTTATTTCCCTTTCCGGAACCGAGCTGAAGGCAGATCAGGTAAATCTCTATGATTTTTCCGGATATGTTCTGGAAGCCGGCATCTCAACTATAGTCAAAAAGACGGATGGCTCAAAGGATGAGTGGATTGAGGTCGCCCGTGAACTGGAGGGAAAAAAAGTCCTTACTCCACCCTACTGTACCAGAGAATATACAAAAACAGCCACCTATGACCAGTGGTTTATTTCCCTGTACCGATCCTTTAATAATCAATATAAACGTGGCGTGGGTGTGATTGAAACAGCCAAGCAGTGCAAATCTGTTTTTAAAAGTATCATCACTTATAAAAAAAAGAACCATGAAGATGCTGCCAGCATCTATGTTTTTGACAGCAATGGCGATCTGATCTATCCCTACGATATTTCCCAGGAATACAAAGCAGCACTTCAGCCCTACTATGAACTTACCAAGGGAGATGATTCAGCCCTCACTTTTATCAGTCCTCTTACAGGAAAAACAGAGTATGCAGCAGAGGCCGTATCCTCTTATACCGGCTATACCTATCTTACAATTCAGCCGGAATCTGTAGTTCTGGCTCCGGTTTACAATCTGCTTCGTATTCTTGCGGCAATTGTTGCGCTGTTTCTGACAATCTCCATCTTTATTTCCTACCGGCTTTCCCGTTCAGTCGTAAAACCGGTAAAGCATCTGAAGCATATTATTCAGCGCATGGAGCTTGATACACTTGGACAGGAAAAGGTAACTGCATATCCGGTTTCCGTTAATGAACTGGAAGAGCTCTACCAGGCCTTTCAGCTGATGAGCGACAATCTGAAGGATTCCATGGAGCAGCTGAATCAAGCTAAGGAGCAGGAAATGAAAGCCAGAAGCATGGCTTTGCAGACACAGATCAATCCTCATTTTTACTACAATACCTTGTCCAGCATTATAGTTCTGGCAGAGAACGGAGATTCTGAGACCGTGGTAAAAATGTGCCGGAATCTTTCCCGGATCATGCGTTATATTACCAATACCACAGAGACAACGGTCACTTTAAAGGATGAACTGGATTATGTACAGAAATATCTGTATTGTATGAAGGTCCGTTATCAGTCCAGCCTGAATTACAGCATCCATGTAGATGAAAGCCTTCTTTCCCAACCAGTCCCCAAGCTGATCATCCAGCCTATTGTGGAAAATGCCATTCGCTATGGTTCGAACTGTGCACCGCCATGGAACATTTCGATCACCAGCGTGGTCACGGAAGGAAGCTGGCAGATTGAAGTAACGGATTCCGGTCCTGGCTTTACAGAGGAAGCCAAAGAGAGGATCACTGCCAACATTATGAAAGCCATTCAGAATCCGGGACTTCCGGAACTAAAAATAAATGGGCTGGGAACTATAAATGTGTATCTCAGATGGAAAATATTCTGTAAAGGAGACATTATTTTCAGATATGGAAATACCGCTGAAGGGCACGGAATCGTGTCTATTGGACGGTATTTTTCCAAGACAGCTAAATCAGCAGATGAAACTGACTGCATAAGTGAATAAGCAAGGAGGAATCAAAACAGTATGACGTACACTGTCATCGTTGCGGAGGATGAAGAACTTCTGCTCACAAATCTTGTCCAGAAAATCCAGAAAGCGGATCCGGATTTTCTGGTGGCAGGAACTGCACAAACAGGCGATCAGGCTCTGGCTCTGGTAGAAAAGCTCAGCCCTGATCTTGTAATTACGGATATCCGTATGCCTGTGATGGATGGAATCACCCTGCTCACAAAAGTAAGGGAGCAGTTTCCATTTACTAAATTTATTATCACCAGTGGATTTTCAGATTTCGAATATGCAAAAAAGGCCATCACTTTAAAGGTTTCTGATTATCTGCTGAAGCCAGTTGATTCAGAGGAGCTTAAAGAAGCTCTCTCCAAGATCAAACAGGAATTTCAGATTGCCGGAAATGATTACGAAGAGGTGTTTAATGCCCGGACTGCTGCCATGACACCAACTCAGATCGCCACATTACTGAAAGATTTCATTGTAAAAAACTACAGCGAGGACATTAATCTGAACCTGATCGCAGATAACATGAACTACAGTCCCAGCTACCTGACCAAAATTTTCTGCCAGGTCTACGGTTGTACCCCGTCCAAATATCTGAGCACCCTGCGCATGAGCCACGCCCAGCGTCTTCTGGTCCATGAGCCTGGTCTGTCCGTGAAACAGATCGGGGAAATGTGCGGCTATCATGATCAGGGATATTTCAGCAGAATTTTTAAGAAACATACAGGTAAAAGCCCGTTGGAATTCCGGGGGTAAAGCTTTGAAGACCGGCAGGGATTGTTCCCTGCCGGCCTTCTGACACGCTCTAGAGCGTGTTTGAAAAAGGCTTTCTGCAAGATGTGCGTCACAATTTGTGGGAGATTTCGCCCGGATGAGGGCGCCGTAGCGGGCTACAGCAACCAAATTCGGGTGAAATATACCGCAAAGCGGGGCGTACAGATTGCGGGAATGATTTTTCAAACAGGCTCTAGATCCGGAATAATTCTGCATGCTCTTCTTTATACAGCTCTATATTTAAGTACTCTCCAAAGTGCACTTCATCTGGTCTTCCGTATTCATAGGAAACCTTCACAGATTTTCCTGGCCATGGGTTTTCCACTCTGCATGGGTGTCCTTTGTGGCTGAGTATGCTAACCCGCTCTACCTCACCGTCTTTCAAAGCAGCGCTTACCTCAAGCCCTCCCCAGGCACGGAAATTCCGGAAAAAGGCGTTTGGATGCTCAGCTCTCGGCCATACTGGGAAAATGCGGATCATGCCCTCGCAGCTTTGCAGCATCATCTCCTGGATGGCATCCGGGATGGTGTTCAGCTGCTCGATTCCATGAGGATTTTCCTTCAGAAAACCGTTTGGGATTCCCCGGTTCAGGATCATATCGCGCATTTCTTTCCAGATGATTTCCGGAGCGTAGCCTACACGTACTGCGGCAGTGAAAAACAGACAGCTTAGGTTAGAGGCATTAAAAGCACCAGCCTTGTAGAAATGAGGATTTTTTACTCCACCAGATTCCATTCCATTGCTGTAAGCTTCGCCATTTTCTAATTCACCATTGCTATTGAACAGCAAGTTATTTGCATTATCTTTATCTGCAAATTCTGCTTCTTCAAGTGCCTTCCTGTATTCCAGCTCTCCCAGCGCATTCTCCACCAGTGCATGTATCTGCACTGTATTTCGCGCCACTTCCAGCTCTTCCGGGGCACTTCCAAGCCCAATTGCATTGCCCGGATATATCTGCATCACATTTCCCGGAAAATGGAAAGACCATTTGCCACCGATACCTTCATCATAATAAATCTCTTTGTCCAGCATTTCTTCCGGAAGCAGATCCTCCAGCTTCACATCCACCTCTTTCCAAAGAGTTGGATTCTCCTGAATCTCCCGAATTGTCCCCTTTGGATAAGGTGCCAGGTTCTCTGCGATTTCCAGCCATTTTTCCCTCTTTTTCTCATCCAGATCAAGTGCCTCACTGATTCTCGGCATCCAGGTAAAGAAGGTTTTCAGATAACCTAATGTATTCACCGGATCTTCCGGAACGCCATTGTCACGGATGTTCCCATCTGTGCGCTCGTGCATACCATCTCCAACTACATGGTAAACGCCATCCCTGCACACCAGATCCTTTTCCCAGAAATCTGCCACACCGCGAAGATAGGGATAAACCTTCTGTGCATACGCCTCATCCTCCGTGATTCCATAACGATAGATCATATTCAAAGCACCGTGAATGGCAGGAGATTTCATATGCAAAAGCAGGGCCTCACTTACCAGGCCGTGAGGTCCCAGTCCCAGCGGATAATAAAGTCCCTCATGGTGAAGCAGCCGCTTACACATCTCATCTGAAATTTCCATCAGTTTCAGATAAGGCGCATCGTGAGGATCAGACTGCTGGAAATGTCCGGAGACCATCAGATTCAGATAGGGAGACTGATGGTTATAATTAATCTTATAATTTCCATTCCATGCCGGACGGTCAAAAGTACTGATTCCCAGAATATTGGGCGGATATTCCGGATCCCGTGCTACACTTGCCAGCATATACTTCGACAGATAATATCTCTGCTCGATCACCGGATCATCCAGGGAAATTTCGGAAACACTCCAAAACTTTTTCCACCATGCCCGGTGCCGTTCATGAAGAGTTTCCACATCTTTTTCCGTTATCCACCTTGCCCTGGAAAAGGCATACTCATAAGGCCTGCTGCACTTCGCCCAGGAGCGCACTGGCAGAACGAATGTTGCCCGCTTACCGGCTTTTATTTTTTTATGAGTGCTTCTGTCACTTAGCTTTCCTGTATTTCCAAATGCTTTAACTGCCTCAGCATTCTTTAAAATACCGTTTCCCGCCGAAGGTTCTGTAAATACCGCTTTATTTGATTTATTCCCACTTTCCTCAGTGAATATAATAGATCCCTTCTTTAAAGAAGCCAGACTTTCAACGCCGCCAATTACTTTCGTTTCCTTCAGAAAGCCCCCTGCAAAACCGACCTTAGTTGGAATATCAACATGATCTGAAAACTGCCGGTATCCACTTACAATCCCACCGCCGGTTTTCTTTACCTGCAGCGGACGTCCCGTCACCAGTCCTACGAACATTCCGTTCTGGACATTCTCCGACTCGCCGCTTCCCCAGACATCCACAGCTTTTTCGCAGCCTTTTCCCGTTTCGTCCGGAAAATAAAAATCAAATTCCACATCCAGATCTGTCTCACTCTCAAACTCTACCACAAGAATGTTCTCATCCGCAGCCACCCAGCTTCTCAGAGAACATTTCTCTCCGGCGGAATTTGTCAATATTGTTATCGTTTCTCCCATGGCAAACTCCTGCTCCGTATACCACCGGGCACCTTCCATAGCAGGAATATCAAACACCATACGCCCTACCGGTCTGGGGCTTCCGCCGCTTACCGCCGGATCACATTTGGCAGAACTGTTATCATGAAAGAATTCCCAGTTCGCCGCACTTTCCATTTGCCAGAAGTCATTGGTAGTAAACCAGAACTGTGGATACCTCCCATCCCCAGCCACTGCCGCCAGCAAATCTCCATTTCCCAAAATCGGCGCATCAATCTTCGTCCCCGCATTCTGCCAGATCTTCCATCGTCCTCCCCCGGAAACATCCACATTTCCGTCTGGTACAGCCGTCGGAGCCTCAGTAAATACAGCCCTATTTCTCTCTACAACCATATATCTTTCCTTCTCTCCACTTTCGCTTCCCGCACCGCAGTATCCTACTTTATAATCACCGTCTCATAAACCGCTTCCCTCATTCCCGGGAAGCTGCCCTCTCTACGCCCATTCACCAGCTGTCCTGCCGCATCCTTCCACTGGAATCTGGTCATCGCATACGCCCCATTCTCAAAGTTATAGTTATTTCCTTCATCCTCATACAGCACAAACTCTCCGTCTGCCCCAGGATAAACGATAATCTGTACCGGCTTCTCTGGCTCCTGCTCTGCATAAACCAGCCCATCAGCCACCGGAATGATCGCACCCGCCTTCACGAAAATCGGGATCCGGTCAATAGGTGTCTCCACCTTCACATACTGGCCGCCCTCATATTTCTCATTTGTCCAGTAATCGTACCAGATCGTACCAGCCGGCAGATAACACTCCCATGTCTTTTCCCTGTTAAGCACGGTACTTTCCGGACCATAATACATAGGCTCCGTAACTGCACAGATCAGCAGGGATGGTCCAAACATAAACTCATTCTCCACCTTTCGCGCCTCCCTGTCCTCCGGGAAATCAAACAACAGGCTTCGCATAATGGTATAATCCTCAAAATGTACCGCCCCTGCCAGCGAATAAATATAAGGCATAAAATGATATCTCAGCTTGATAAATTTCTCGATAGCATCATAGAACATAGTGCCCTTTTCCCCGAAATTCCAGATTTCTCTCGGCGTATCTGTACCATGAGACCGGAACATAGGAAGAAATGTTCCCATCTGAAGCCAGCGTGTATAAAGCTCACAATATCCCTTATCTTTCACACCCTCATTATATTTTCCCTGCCAGAACCACTTGGGCTCCGGATCCGTGTTGCATCCGCATCCACGGTTCTGCCACTTATCTGCAACTGTGAAAAAGGCTCCGATATCCAAGGTCCAATAGGGATAACCGCTCAGTCCCATATTCAAACCTTCTACGATCTGGATCTTCAGATTCTTCCAGTCCGCGCAGGTATCTCCAGACCACAGCATAGCTGCATACTTCTGACCAGATGCATAACCGGAACGTGTCAAATTCAGTACACGCATATCCTCCCGATCCTTTCTCTGGTTCTCATAAATTCCCTTTGCATGCTCCAGGGCAAAAGCGTTGGCCACAGCAGGATCCAGGTATTTCTTGTGCTCGCCTCCAACCAGCTGGAAACGCTCCCAGGGCTCTCTTTTCACCGCACCGCCCCAGTCCGGACCGGAAAACGGCTCTGTGGAGTCACACCACCAGGAATCAAAGCCCTGGTCAAACAGCCCCTCCTTCGCCTGTTTCCAGTACATTTCTCTTGCTTTTTCATTAAAAGCATCATAGGTTGCATAATCATACAGAAGATATCCGGCATCAAAAAATTCCTGATGATTTTTTCCTCCGGCATTCATATTCGGCCATACAGAGACCATGCTGTGGGCATGCATCTCATGAATCCGCTCCATGCACTCCTTGTTATCCCCATAACGGGACTGATCCAGAATCTTCTCCCCCCAGTTGCCCGGATCCCAGGTATTCCAGTCCTGAACCACACAATCCAGCGGAACCCCGATTTCTCTGTAATGGCGTACAATTTCCTCTAATTCTTTGGAAGTATAATATTGCTCCTTGGACTGGATATAACCATAAGCCCACTTCGGCAGCATCTGCGCCTTGCCTGTCAAATAGCGATAAGCATGGATAATTCCATCCATGGTATTGCCGCCCATGAAATAATAATCGATCTGATCCACTGTATCCAAAAACAGGTAAGACTCCCTTCCCTCATCATTAAAAGTCATCAAAGAACAGCAGTCAAACAGCACTCCATATCCTTCTGTAGAAACAAACAGAGGCATTGGGATCCTCATATTGTGCTGGTAAAGATACTGATTGTGTCCGCGATAATTGTAAATTCCTTCCTCCGCCTGGCCAAGACCGTGAATCTCTTCCTCCTCTTTCCAGTCGAAAAATACCCTTGCACGATAACCGTCGCGCACCTTCTCCGGCTTCAGATTCTGAATAAAGTTACGCTCACCGTCAACTGTTTTTACACGGTTGATAACCGGCTTCTCACCTCCAGTTGTATAGCGTACTACGTCAATTTTTGTTAAATCTGCCTTATCCTGTATGCACCACCTGGTTCCGTCCGCGTGCTTCCACTCTATTCTTCCAGATGAAAGTTCCAGAGAGGCCAGAACTTTTCCAGTCTTTAGTTCCAGCTTTTCTTCGTTTTCCTCTGCTGCAAACTCAACTGCCGGATATTCCTTTTTTTCAATAATAAGAGAGTCGTTTCCCTTAATCTCCTCTTTTCCAATTACACAGCGGATAATTTCCTCTGTAACCGGAATCAGCCGGTATAACATTCCTGCCGCTTCCGTCTGTACATACCTGTCTGTTTTTATCATTTTCCATTCCCTCCGTTTTTCAATCCCCTTTTTTTTACGTTGTCTGTCTGAAAGAGCCTCTTGCGTGATAATAAATTCCAACGAAATTTTCCATTACATAAAAAGCTGGCACATCAGGACAAAGCTTCCTGCTTTTATCCTAACATGCCAGCCTGAAAAAGGTCTATGTCTTATCTGCTCCTGAATTTTAATTATTTTTACTCTTCTCATATCCGGGAGTTTTTCCCATATGCTTCTTATATAATCTGTAAAAATTGGAAATATTATTGAACCCACATGCCAAGGCAATCTCAGTCACATTTGCCCCATCCTCCCGAAGCAGCTCCCGGGCCCGGTTCACACGCAGACGTGTCACATAATCACTGAAGCTGATGTTGGTGAACTTACGGAAATAGGAGGAGAAATAGTTGGAGCTCATATAAACAGACGCTGCAACCTCCTCCAGCGTAATCTTCTCACAATAATGAGCGTTTATGTAAGTAAAAGCCTGCTCCAGACGTTTCATGGCATTTTTCTTTTCCCGAAGCATTTCACCGGACTTGGTCTCATCCTGATAAGCCCGGATCAGCATGGTCAGAATCCGCAGAACATTCGCCTTAATCATAAGCGGATAGCCCTCCTTGCGCTCCTGCCATTCCTGGTAAATCTCCTGTATGCTGGTACGGATCTCCGTATTCACCGGTTCTTCATGGCCCACTCTATTCTTAAAATTAGTTCCACGCTCAACAAAGGGCCGCAGATATTCCGTATCAAAAGTACTGATCTTCTCTGCTACAAACTCCGGCGAAAAGATCATAACCAAAAGCTTCATTCTGCCTCCCAGAAGCTTCCAGCCATGCGGCTCTACATTATTGAAAATGATAATATCATTCTCTTCCATGGTATATTCCTGTCCATTGACGAAATAGTTTCCCTTTCCTTCCAGAACCCAGGTGATCTCAAAATAGCTGTGCCAGTGCCAGGTTCCCGGATGACTGTTGGAAGGGTTAAGCTCCACTTCTGATATCTGAAAAGGAAATTCTTTATCAAGAGGAATGCTGTCTCGTTCCAGTCTCATACTCTGCCCCCTGTAATAATCTCATGAGCACAGTATAGCAGACTTGTGTTCTGCATGCAATCAGCCTTAAAGATTATGTTATTGTTCATTCCGTGAACAGGAACACGGAGTAAGCAGTAACTTATTCTTTTTTTTGACCGGAATACAAAAATTCTTCTAACCTTTGCAGCTCATCCTCATGCTTCCCATGAACTGCAATTCTGAAATAATCTTTTCCCTGCACTCCCTTTATCATATAATAATCATTTTCTATTTTGAAAAAAGGCTCTTTCAGCATATCCAGATACACAAAACTTCCCAGAGGTCTCAGACTTAATATAAAAGCTCTGTCTATAGGCGCATCCAGAAGGTAATCCGTTGCGAACCAGCCTGATTCTGCACACTTTTCTCTTGACGGCTGTTTTCCAAGAATTTTCATTTAATCGGCTCCTCTCAATGATACTGCAATCTGGCCTGCTGCCTCCAGAAATGCAAGGATTTCCTCTTCTTTCGTAAACCAGGAAACGCTCACTCTCACAGTTCCACTATTTTTTGTTCCCATTGCCTCATGAATCAGGGGGGAACAATGAAATCCGGCGCGCACTGTAATTTCATAACCATTTTCCAGGATATATGCCGCATCCGAAGCCTTCAGCCCCTGAAAATTCAGGCTCATAACAGGTCCCTTACATTCCGCAAAGCTGCCATATACCTGTACCCCCGGAATTTTCCCAAGCCCTTCATACAAAAGCTTCATCATCCTTTCTTCTTTTTTCTTTATCCTGTCCACGCCGTTTTCCAGCACGAATTCCACACCGGCAAGAAGTGCCCTGATCCCCGGCAGATTCTGAGTGCCGACCTCATACTCATAATCACCGTCTTCATAAGTAAGCTGTTGACTGTTCCGCCCTGTGCCGCCATACTTCAATGGCTTCAGTTCCAGCCCCTTTCTTATGAAAAAGCCCCCGGTGCCTTGTATTCCCAAAAGACTTTTATGCCCTGTAAAAATAACCCCATCTGCCCTCCAGCTGTCTGCATCCACCGGAATACAGCCTGCACTTTGCGATACATCAACAAGCAGAAGCAGATTATTTTCTCTTACAAAATTTCCAATCAGCTTCATATCCTGCACATATCCGGTCACATTGGAACAGTGGTTTACAATAAGAGCTGACGGATTTTTTCCTGTGTTTTCCATTGCTTCTTTCAGACCTTTTTCCAGCGCATTCCGGGTAACTGCTCCATTTTCCAGGCAGGAAATGATTGTTACCGGATGCTTCTTTAATACCGGCTGATTCATAAGCGGGCGCAATACACTATTGTGTTCTGTCTGGGTTGCCAGGATTCCACACCCCTCTTCTCCGTAATCCAGTCCACACAGCACTGTGTTCAGGCTTTCCGTAGCACCTGAGGTAAAAAAGATCCGGTCATGAGCCTGGATGCCCAGCAGCTTTCCAAGCTTTTCCCTGCACCTTTCTTCTGTATCTTTTTTCAAAATTGCGCTTCCTCCCCGGAATTGCGAAGCAGGCGTGTCCATAAGACACGCCTGTACAGCTTCACATACAGAGAAAGGCTTGGGCCAGGAAGTGGCCGCATTGTTCAGATAGATCATCTAACTCATCCTTCCAGGATATTGAAATCCATAACCTTTGCAATTTTTTTGATCAGCCTGGTATAATCACCAAAAATCAGAACCTGATGATGTCCAAAGCCAGCCAGATTGTGCATAAACTCCCTTGCATCATCCATCTGGATATAGTAATACGGGCTGCAATAGGTCTCGGCATATTCCGAACGGATTACTTTTCCTTTCTTAATGCACATGGTATCACCTGCCGGATTGAAACGACCAAGTGTAATATAATCGTCTTCGTTCTGTGTAAAATCAACCTGAAGCTTACCGCCGAAGCCCTGTCCGGTAAATGCCCACAGCTTGTATTCCAGCGGTTTTGTTCCGTATCCGTTCATACAAAGTGCCGGAACTGCATGATGGATCCTGAGCAGCTCATCTGTCTCATGATTTGGATTTCCCATAAAGGCCGGACGGTTTGCAGCGTATTGCATGATCAGCATTGCCATAAGTGCATTCAAGTCTTCCTCGCATCCACTTGGAATTCCCTCATCCTTCATAATTGAATGACACATGCATGGTGTAAATTTACGGTTCTGTGGAATTTCCGTCGTACAAAGCTCATGACAGGCTGTGGAAAATGCATTGCAATCATAAATATCCATCATTTTCTTTGCTGCAAGATAATATTTAATGTCATTGATAAACCAGTCGGTATTTACCTGAGTATCTGTAGAACCAGCAATCAGCTTATCCGCAATTGGCTTTGCCTCTTCATCCGTAATCTCATCCATATATTTGAAAATAGATGTGAATGGAAGCTTGATCACTTCAAATCCATAACGCTGACGAAGAACCTCCGGATCACGGATAAGGCTCTGAATTCCAAATGTAGGCTGGGAACCTGCGGTCAGCACAAGTGCTCTTGTATTGCGAACTGCTTTTCTTACCCAGAGAATATGTGCGATTTCATTTACATCCTGAAGATCCATTGCCACATATGCTTCCACGCCAATTGAGCGGCAATATGCTGCAAAATCAATGCCCTCATTTCCATTCTGCCAGATAATGACCGGTTTTCTGTAGCGTTCCAGCTTCGGAATTCTCCATCCCATGCAAAGGAAGCAGTCAATTTCATCTACATCTTCACCGATCTTGTCGAACATTTCTTTTTCTACAACAAAGGATTCATTATATCTTACATCCAATGCCTCTTTAAATTCAACCTCGCTAATCACGTCCTTCAGGGCCTCTACAGAGCTTTTGAAGGTTTCATCAGCAACCTTTGTCTCTGCCTCTACAGTCATGTCTTCTTTTCGTCCGGCACGGCACGGTCCCTCCCAGAAATGAGTATGTGTCAGACAACCGATCAATGGTCTTACAACAAGTTTTACATCCATAGCTTTCTGTTTCATAGTTTGAAATACCTCTTTTCCCCATTCAATTTTTGTGTTTCCCCCGCGTATTAATTTCAATTATATCTTTTAAAAAAACTTTTTCTTCTATTTTCTTCCTGTTACTTTATACTTTCTTATTGTTTTTTGTACTAATTACACAAATATTATAATTATTCCTATTAGTTTTATATGAATTATTGCACGTTGTATATCTCATACAGACAACGCAAAGCGCCGACAGATTTACCTGCCGGCGCTTTTTGGTTTTTATTATGGAGTTAACAAAACAAACTTAATTTGAATATGGGTTACTTCCATCAATAAGACTGCATATGTTTCAGCGTCCCAGAGACTCTACAAAAGTTCCCTTCACATCGCTCCAGTTGCGGTCTGCATAATCAAGAAGATATGCAGCCTGCTCCATGGACATTTCCGGGAAAAGAAGGAAAAGGCTGTGGGAGCCGTATTTATTTACAATTCGGTCTACGTTGCGGATCCAGTCTTCAAACTCACCGGAATATACCTTTACCCAGATAGATTTTCCTGCTGCGATAGCTTTGTCGTAGATCACATCCCAATCCGGAAGTGTTCCGTCCGGGCCGGCATCGCCGCTGGTCCACTGAAGAGCATCGATTCCATCAATTTCCATAAGCGCATCCATGTGCTTAATTGCAGCCGGACCATCCAGATGATAAAGTACATGATCCACATTTTCAGACTGACTGCGTAAGGACGGCTGGATATATTTACGGAAATCTTCCGGTGACATCATTGCTGAGAAATCGCACTGAAGCTTCACCGTTCTGCCTGGTCCCCAGATCTGGAATACGGTGTATGCATTTCCGCCTTCTTCATCTTTGATAACATCATAAAAACGGTCATAATATTCATAATAAATGTCCGTTACCTCCTGGATTCTTTCCCCAATCATTTCCGGCTCATCCAGAAGATCGAAGAGAATGTCCTGGGCTCCGCGAAGAGAAGCAAGAACGTCAATATTTTCCATAAGGTCAGGCATATCCACATAGAAGTCATCTCCGGCAAGTGCCTGACAATCCTTTGCAAGCTGAAGATGTTTCTTAAACCATTTATTCTCCGGATCAAAGGTCAGCTTCGGCACACCGTCCCAGCCGTCCAGACATTTGTTAAACCATACTGTATCTTCTTTAAACCCAATTTCAGAACCAAGATAAGAAGCAAGTGAGCCTGGTCCAAAATCAATATTCAGATTCGGAAAGCTCTCTCCAAGGAATGCATGTGTCTGGCAGAAGTAACGATAGCGGTCAACAATTCTCTGAGGGTTCTGGTATTTGTCCTCCATATCTTTCCACTTCAGTTCTTCCGGCATATTATAGTATTTTCCCTGACAGATCTGATCCAGATAACCGCCCTCTACAGGTGTTCCGTCGGAGTACTGCTCCACCTCAGGTCTTCTTGCGATTACGCACATAAGCGGTCTTCCCGTGTTCTTATGCGCCCAGTAGTTGCGGAATTTCTCTTTGGCAGCTTCCATATTTACTTTGTAGCCTTCACCAGGTTTTGGAAGCTGAATTTTGCTCAGATCCACTTTATCCTTCACAAAATGAGGTGCCTCATGAAGCGGTCTGCGTACCCAGGTACCATTGGTTTCGGATGTTTCGTAGGAATCATCTTCCGGAGTTTCTTCTGCATCCGGCTCTGACTTTGTCTGCGCATCAGTCATCGCAATATTTTTCTCTTTGTCTTCCGCACCTGCAGTTACGCTTTCCTCGCCCTTTACTGAAACCTGGTCAAATTCCCCGGCTGCTGCCTTTGCACAGAATCCGGATTCCGCATATTTTTTTGCACACTCTGCCGCAGAAGCTGCATCCTCTGTGTAAGCGTCTGCTCCGATCTCATCTGCAAATTCCTGGCTGATAGGCGCACCGCCAACCATAATCTTAATACGGCTTCTGAATGGCTGTGAAAGAAGTGCCGCTACTGTGTCACGAAGTGACGGCATTGTAGTGGTAAGAAGAGCGGAAAGTGCTACAATGCTTGCTTCTTTGTGCTTATTTACCTCATCAATAAAAGTCTGGATCGGCACATCAACACCAAGGTCAATTACTTCGAAGCCTGCACTTTCGAACATCATTCCAACCAGATTTTTACCAATGTCATGAAGATCTCCGGCAACCGTTCCAAGAATGATGGTTCCTGCGCTTCCGGCCTCTCCGGTTGCAAGATATGGCTTCAGTACTTCCACACCAGCCTTCATGGCTCTGGCTGCAGCCAGCATCTGTGGTACAAAAATAATCTCTTTCTTAAAGTTATCGCCAACAACTGCCATGGCGCCGATCATGGCGTCGTTGAGGATTGCAGTTGGATCACATCCTGCATCAAGTGCCTCCTGGACAGCCTGTCCGATTTCTTTATTTTTTCCATCCTGGGTTAATTTGAAAACCTTCTGCATTTTCTCATCAAGCGGAGATGCAGGAGCCGGCTGAGCGGCTTCCTCGGATGCTTTGTTTCCGAATTTATCAATATACTGCAGGCAGTATTCATCACGCTCCAGAAGTGCGTTTGTTGCATAGATCATACCAATCATGTTTTTGTTGGTCGGATCTACGATGGCACTGTCCATACCAGCATTCATAGCAAGAACCATAAATGCCTGGTTAATATTTTTTCTCACCGGAAGTCCGAAGGAAATATTAGAAAGTCCGCTTGTAATGTGGATCTCCGGATATTCGTATTTGATTCTTCTGCAGCAGTCTGCAAATACAGTCAGCGCAGTCTGGTCTGTTCCCAGGGTTACAACCAGTGGGTCAATATGTAAACGGCTTGGTGCAATGCCGTACTGTTTCGCTTTTTCCATAATTCCAAAGAAAATTTTCATACGACGCTCTACGGAATCCGGAATTCCATCGTTATCGCAGAGAAGGGCTACGCACTCCCAGTCTGTGTCTGCGATCACTGGAAAAATCGTGTCAATTTTGTCTCCTTCAAGGGAAACAGAGTTAATAAGTCCCGGTCTTTTACAAAATGGAATGGCTGCAACGCAGGATCTGGCACTTGGACTGTCCACACAGATTGGTGTATCTGTCACTTCCTGTACAAGGTCGATCATCCATTTCAAGGTTTCTACTTCTACAGCCTCTTCTACTGAGGCACATACGTCCAGAAATGTGGCTCCCGCTTCTGCCTGCATTCTGGCTCTTTCTCTGATCAGGTCCGCATCCTTCTCAGCAATGGCTTTTGCAACTGACGGAATGGATCCGTTCAGCTTCTCACCAATAATAATCATGGCATTTTCCCTCCAATATGAAATTGTAATTGCTACTGTTCACTCCGTGACCAGTAACTTGTAATTTTCTGTCACAATCTTCTCCGCAAGCTGTAACAGTTTCGTTCTCTCCGCTGCAAGTCCTCCGCTAAATGGACTTGCTTTTTACAAATTCATTTTATATCAATTGGGGGAAATTCCTCTTCTGTTATTTTCTCATTCGATTATACTATCTTACTGTGAATAATTTCACAGCTTAATGCATATGCAGAATGTCCAGCCACCTGCATTTCATCTTCCCAGTTTCACTTTAATAAATAACAGCTGGTATATGCAATCTTTCCCGGGCCATAGTAATAGTCCAGGTGGTTTGCCTGACAAACCTGCATGACCAGCATTCCATAGGCTTCCATAGAGGAAAAGGCCTGGTCCGGAAAGCGGCAGGGAGCGTCCGGACAGGTACAGGTTTTGCATTTTGTGCAGCAGCCTGCGCCCATTGGAAGCATATTCGGGTAAAATTTCCGCAGATCTTTTTCCAGGCTGTAAAAGGAGGCTTTGTGCATAGCTTCTGTGCGCATCATACCTTCCCCATCCATGGAATCCTCCAGCTGTCCCACTGTCTGTACCAAGATTCCAAGTTTATACTTTCTTACTCTTTGTTTGCATTCCTCCAGGGTTCCGCAGCCGGGCGGACAGCTCCAGCATTTGTTGTATTTGTGACAGGAATCGGAGGCGCACATCTGGCGTACTTCTGGCTTTAGTTCAATGGTATCGCAGGCAAGGGGTACCACGTTGGTGAAACCGTGGGACAGGCATAGTTGTTTTAAGTCTTTGAAATTCATGTCTCTAATCCTTTTTTAATCATTATTATCCACAGATAACAATATGCAAAAACATTTTATAATTCTCTGTCTTCTATTTTTATATCTTGTTTCTATTTTTTATCTTGCTTCTATTTTTATAAAATCAGCACTAAAATTTCCTGTAATAAACACGGAAATCTCTTTACCTTTCAAATCCCAGCTCATCTACGAAACAATCCTGAAATTCCGGGCAGGCCGCCAGTTCCAGAAATTCCATGTTTCGCACTGCATTTTCAATCTCGTGACGCTCATTCTTATTTAGCAATGCAATCTTAGCACCTTCCCCGGCGATATTTCCCACACATTGTACTTTCTTCACAAAGCTTTCCGGGATCAGCCCAATCCGGGCTGCGTTTTCTGCACTCATATAATTGCCGAATCCACCTGCCAGATACACGGTCTGGATCTGGGATTCTTCTATGCTTCTTTTCTTTAATAAAAGCTGGATTCCAGCGGCAATGGCTGCTTTGGCAAGTTGAACCTCGCCAATGTCTTTCTGGGTAAGATAGACTCCGCAATCATTCTCAAAACGCGACTGCCCACTCCCATTTTTTTCGTTTCTCTGTAGGCACTCCGTTTTCTCACTTTGCGCATCCTCTGACATATTCTGCTCACATTGGGCAAAAACAGTTTCTTGTGGTGGCACAAGCATAAACGTGTCTGATCTTTCCTGCCCACTGTGAAGAATTCCATTTTCCTCTAACAGACCTGCACGCAGAAGCTCTGCCACCAGATCAATCAGCCCGGAACCGCATAGGCCTACAGGCTTCTCACCGCCAATTGTGGTATACTGCCATTTTCCATCTTCATATTTTACATGATCAATAGCTCCCGGAAGCCCCCGCATTCCGCACTGGATCTTCGCCCCTTCAAAGGCTGGGCCAGATGCCGCGGAGCAGGCTGCCAGGCCATATTTATTTCCAAGAATCATCTCTGTGTTAGTTCCGATATCCAGCATTAAAGTTATTTCATCCTTCAGATCCTGTCGAAGAGCCAGAAGACAGCCACTGGTGTCTGCGCCTATGTATCCGGCGATATTCGGAAGAAGGAGCAACTGGCCTTTTTGGTGGATGTGAATACCATAATCGGCTGCGCGCAAAGTAAGGGACTGACTGATTGCAGGCGTATATGGCGCATGTACCAAAGAAGCCGGGGAAATTCCAAGAAACAGGTGGTGCATACAGGTGTTTCCAACAAGACTTACCTGATAGATATCTTCCACTCCAGGCATCCATTCAGCGCTTTTCGTCTTGCCATTGACAGTTTGATCATTCACTTTTTTCCTTCCACTTGCTATTTTGGGAGCTTTTTGAGTTTTTACAATAAGACTTTCCAGTATTTTATTTATTGTCTTCTGCACGCACTTGCTCAGCGTTTCTGTGCCATGTTCCAGCGCATAATTGGCTCTTTGAATTACGTCTCCGCCATACTGCATCTGAGGATTCATTCTACTTTCTACTGCCAAGTTTTCCCCAGTTCTACCATCCAGAAGATACCCCACAATTGTAGTCGTTCCAAGGTCGATTGCCGCAGTAAAAATCCCATCACCTTTTTCACCACTACTATTCACTCCATGGACAGAATCTTCATGGACGCCAACAATTGGTCTTAAATCAAGGATTTCTTCATCTGTATAGGCTACTTGCCACTCTGGATTGAAGCTTCGTTTTTCATAGAGACTTCCGGCAAGTTTTACATCTGTTTTTATACACCCATAATCTACATCTGACGTTCTTTTATTGTCTGAGATTCCATATACGTCTTCCACCAGCCGCTCCCACTCTGACTTTTTTTCCCCAGTCTCCGGCTTCTCCAGCCACACTGTTTTCACCTGCAATTCTGGCTGGAAATTCACCTTTCTGGAAAATCCTTCGCTCAAAATTTTACCTCTATTTTTCTTCCCGGGAATCTCCACCTGACAGTCCTTTTCCACCTTCGTCTGACATGCCAGCACAGGCTTTCCATCTACCTTCACCAGACATTTCCCACAGGTTCCCTGCCCTCCGCAAGGCACATCCGGCGCAAGCCCCGCCTGAATCTCCGCCTCCAGAACGCTGGTTCCAACCGGAACCTCTATACTAATCTCTTCCCTCACAAAATACACCTTAGCCATAACCCAAACTCCCTAAAAACAACCGACCGGGCATGCCCCGGTCGATGTATTATTCTTTCAGCAATTTTTCAACAGCCTTTTTGAAATCATATAATTTATCAATATACACATGAACAATTGTCCCGCAATGTTCTTTCACAATCACTCCATCATAGTCGTGTGCAAGCTGATTTCTTACTTTCAGCATATCCATCCACTCATCACCAGTAATCAGATTCGCCTGAAATGATTCTCTGAGAACTTCTCTTGGTGAGCCAGTGACAAATCCAGTTATTGCATAATACTGTACCAGAATATCTTTCATAACCTTCCACGCCAAGTCAAATGTAATACTGAATTTAGCACTGGTTCCACTAAGTACAAAAGAATCTGACAAATCACGCTGTTTCGCCTCCGCCAGAGAGTCCAGTGAATTTCTAAACGACTCAAATCTTCTTATAAATTTCTCGTCCATATTGTTTTATATCCTCCAACAACAGCTGATTCTGACAAGTATCAAGATCAACCAGATCAATTGTGTACAATGTTGGAATCTCTTCTAAATTCTCCTGCAAATCAAGAATTTCGTGTGAAGCGACTCCAGACACTGCAATATCAATATCGCTCCGCTCTGTCGCAGTTCCCTTTGCCCGGGATCCATACAGAATTATCTTCTGTGCCCCATACAATCTGCACCGTTGTATAATTTCTGTCATGACCTCATCAACGCGCATAGTTTCCCCCATTTCACTCATAAAACTAATTTCATTATAGGTTAAATCCCACGCAACGTCAATTTGCAAAATCTATCTAATTTATTGCCATCAACATCCAGTATCAAATTATCTCTATCATTTTTTCCATTTTCTCACTCATTTCCTAACTGCTTATCACTGATATTTTTTCAAGTTTTTAAAATGTATTTTTAAAACTTTTGTATTTTACATTTTTTTAATTTTATGTGCTGTAGCAGATTATTTTATACACACATAAAAAGAATCCGGCACAAAGCATTTTTATACACTTTGTACCGGATTTCTCTTATTTTTCTTGTACAAATTTTCTCACAAACTCTTCATACCCACAAGGCTTCCCCCAGAAATATCCCTGTGTGAATTCCGGGCACAGCTTTCGGATTTTGAGCCATTCCTGGGCACTTTCTATACCTTCGATACAAATCTTCATATCCAGATTATGAATCATGGTGCAAAACTGATTCAGAAGATAATATTCCTGCTCATCTGCAACTGCTTTCGCAGTGAAAGAACGGTCGATCTTAATGATCTCTGGTTTCAGCTCGCTGAGATAATGGAAGTTCGAGTAGCCGGTTCCAAAGTCATCCAGCGCCAGACTGATTCCCATTCGCTTCAGTTCTGTGAGAAAATGCTTCTCATTTATATTTTGTTCCAGAAGATCGCTCTCTGTCAATTCCACGATCACCGCTTCCAGCGGCAGCCCTGTCCTTTTCATTTCTGCACTGATATCCTGAATCACATCAGACTTAGAGGCCTGTACCTGGGAAATATTAATACTCATCCGGAACCCTGAAAGTATCTTCCTGATCTCACTGCATTTTCCCATAGCCTCTTTCATCATCCAACGGCCAGCAGGAATAATCAGACCTGTTTCTTCCAGAATGGGAATGAACTCCGCCGGTGAAATCATTCCGAATTTTTCTGAGGTAAAACGCATTAAAGCTTCTGCTCCATAAGGCACTTTTTTGTCTTCAGCAAATACAGGCTGGTAAAAAGCTGTAAAGCCCTGAAATCCATTAATTACAGCTTCCCGCAGTTCCTGGGTGATCTCCCTTTTCCGAAGAAATTTTCTGTAGGTTTCCCCATTAAATATATAACAACGGTTTCTTCCCAGCTTCTTCGCCTCATTCAGGGCAAAATCCGTCAGCTTCAATGCTTCTGAACACTGATTTCCCTTTAATGCCGCAAATGGTACAATTCCTCCTGAAACCGTATACATGACTTTAAATTCATTGGTTTCAATAAATCTGTCTATTGCCTCTCTCACTTTATCATAAAGCTTATCCGCATCCTTCGCTTCGTCAGAAGCAACATCCAGAATCAGAAATTCATCTGCCACAAGCTTGTACACCTTCTGTCCTTCTGATGTACAGCCTGAAATACACTCCGCCGTTTTCTTAAGTACAAAGTCACCGTACTCCTGTCCGAAGTTATCATTGATTTCCTTAAAATGATCGATTCCTATACGAAGCAGATATCCTGTCTCCAAAGGAGTATCCAGCTGGTTCATATACTCCCGGAAACCAGACTCTCCCAATAGTCCGCTTACATTATCTGCCTTCTGTCTCTTTCCAATTTCGTTCACACAACCAATCATGTAAAGAGGTTTCATGTTATCGTCACGGACCAGATACCCTTTGCAATGAATCCAGATCGGCTTTTTTTTCAGATCCAGCCAACGATATTCCATGCTATGGGTGCAGCGGTCTGTTTCCAGAAGATCATCAAATTCCGCTTTCAGTTTTTCATAATCCGGTGCATATACAAATTCCTTATGCTTCGAAATTACATTATGAAAACCATTTTTGGGAATACAGAAGCGTTCAAGAGCCTGATTTGCTATGTAATAAAAATCCGACCGAAAGTCAACCACATATGGGTAATTATCTGTAGTCGGACTAAGAAGATCGATCACACTGCAAAGCTCATCCACAGACATGCTCTGAAACTTTTTCTCCTGCAGGATCACCTCATCTGTGATCTCCTCTGTCGACTGCTTACTCATACGGGAGAGCAGATTGTCCAGACCTGCTGACCGTGCCACCTTCTTTCTGCGCTTCTGACGGTACAGCATGGTATCACTTCGTCTTACAATATCCTTAAAGTCAAAATCTATATCAGGCTGATAATAAGCATATCCGGCTGACATGCTGAGTGGATACTCCAGCTTGTTCGTTTCCGCTGTTTTTTTCAAAATCAGCTCAAGCGCCTTCAGCCGTTCCGGAATCATATCCTTCTCATCGCTATGATATACATATGCAAACTCATCGCCGCCAATCCGAAAACAGTTCTTTACATTCTGAAATGCCTGACTGATACACTGATAGCATAGCTTCAGCGCTTCGTCTCCCTTTTCATGCCCAAAATTGTCATTGATCACTTTCAGATTATCCAGATCAAACAGAACTACACCTGTTGTACGAAGTTTAATATCACTTTCCTCCAGATATTTCACCATGTCCTCGTAAGCGTTTCGGTTCATGGCCTCTGTGAGCATATCCATGTTGGCTATTTTCTGCAGATAGATCACCTTTTGTTTCTGGATGTATTGATCGTAATATTGGGAAACCTGGATCCAGATCAGCATAATGATAAACAGCAGGGTTCCTATGGGAAGCAAAATGGATGTCTGTTGAAATTTTCTCAAATAATAAAGGAACATTTCTGCCATTCCGAATACTATGAGCACACACATAGGATACTGGAATTTCTTGGCTTCATCGTTGCCTTCTTTTCTGGCCTCGTAAAGAATGAGGGCAACTGTGTAAACTGCATTGGCAACCATAATAACATGGGTTGCGGGAAGCAGCCGGAATATATCAATAATTCCCGTACACTGAAGCAGAACGTCAGCTGCCATATTCGCAAGATAAAGAATGGGAAAAATCAATGCACCTTTGTGGTATCTGCTTTTGCAGATATCATATAGCAGAAAATTAAAGGGTACCGGGAAAAGGAAGAATGAAAAATAATCTACAAAATACAAAGTTCTTCCATCCGGAATCAAAAACTGCAGGAATCCACATTGTGCCAGTGTCCATACTGCAATCAGCAATGAGAAAAATCCAAGGTTTAAAAAGACCTCTATCTTCGTTTCTGTCTTGTCTCTTCTTTTTCTTCGCACTGCTCCCAAATAAAGCAGCAGGCAGATGATACTTGCAAACAGAATCCCGCAGCTGAGTAACAGGGTTTTAAAGCTGTCCATTAAAATTTTCAGAACGCAATTGCCTCGTGTTCCGTATACAATGCTGACTTCATTTCCATAATAGTTGTCATATACTGGAATAATTCTGACCTCAAGACTTTTACCAGCGCTGTCTTCCGGAATATTCACAATGTGCCAGCAGCTTCCCGGTGACTTCATAAAGCTGGGAGCATCTTCTTCATTTCCGTATTCGTATATTTTTTCTCCGTCCAGCCACACTTCTGCAATGGTGTGTGTGGTTTTAAATAAGATTGATCTGGGATCATCGAAGTCTTCGGGCAGAGCAATATTCTCTGATTTGATTTCTCCATCTGTCAGTTTTTTTGTTTCAAACCTAATCGTATTATCCCAGAGCAATTTTTCCCTGGCTGTACTCTGACTGAATATCCAACCTGAAAAACCAATTGCAAACAATCCAAATACGAACAGGGTGATCCATAGTTTTTTTTCTATTTTCATAGTTTCTCCCTACTACATAAAATAGCACTGCTCACTAAGTGCACAATGATCACCTTGTGCTGCAATTCTGTGCAAAATTTACCCGCACAGAATATTACCTGTAAACAATGACTTACAACTCATCAAAAGATATACATAGACAGCATATCAAACCCATTTAGCTTTTTCAAGGTTTTGACAGATTTTGTTAAAACCTTTTTATTTGAGGGCAAAAAAATATCTGACGGGGCAATTCTGCCCTGTGCCAGATATTTTCTTCGTTTCTGTCAGCTTATGTGTCTGCCGATTCTCCGGTAATCACGCTCATATTAATGTATGCGACTTCCCTTATGCAAATTTCTCATCCAGATATTCTTTCAGGATTCCCAGATTTTCATCACTGTACAGCTGATCTGCCGCATGCTTATAATTATGAAAAAGCTTAAATTCCACCTTATCTGTCCCAACAATTCTTGTAAGCAGTGCATTCAGTCTCTCAGACTGCAGATACGGAACATCTAAATCCGCATCACCATGCCAGATTAATATATCCGGGCTGTTTTCCTTCGTAAGATTTTTCTCAATATAATACAATGGACTATAGTTGTTTTTCTCATCCTCAGTAAGAGCTTTTACATCCTTGCGCATCCAATAAGATTCCACATCCTCGTAGCCGGTATCTTTAATTGCCCCCTGAAGCCACAGGCTGGCCGCCCAGCGGACAATTTTTGGAATCCTCAGCTCCCTGTAATCATCTTCCATAGTTCCGAATTCCATACAGCCGTAATAGTCCAGAATCACCTGAACTTCACTGGAAACAGGATGGTTCTCATCTTCTCCGATAAATGGAACACTATTAAATTCCTCATCATTGGAAGCGCCACAGATCACTGATAAATACCCCCCAGCTGACTCTCCCCAGATTGCGAAACACTCCGGATCGTATCCATATTTCTCTGCATTTGCACGAAGAAAACGGATCGCTGATTTCACATCTTCCACTCCTGCCGGAAAGGCTGCTTCCTGGGCAAGACGATAGTTAACGGATGCACATGCATATCCATGATCGCGGAAATAGCGGTACATCAGCTGCGCCTGACGGGACTGGCTGTCATTGTATACGAAGCCGCCCCCATGTACCAATATGATCAACGGCATAGGTTCTTCACTGTCCGGCACATACAGATCCAGATAATCATTTTCGGAAGTCTCAGAATATGGCAGCTTCTCATAAGCTTTTCCACCATTCCATTTGGAAGAATCATCCAATTTCACTGATGGAGAGTATACATTATGAAAAACCACACGAACAGCTTCATGATTGTAACCGAGAATACCAACTATAGCAGCAAGACAGATTCCACCTATGATAAAACCTTTTTTCTTCATTTGTTCAACCTCTTTTCCACCTTAAATCATAAGTCTTTCACTTCATTCACATGGAATTTCCACCACATAAAACCGTTCTTCATCTGCCACGGTAACCTTCACCGGTCCGTTTCCATCTGCCTGTACAACTGCCATTGCCTCACCATAATAAGTCGCCACAGTATGGTCAGTATAATTCCCTTTTACATAAGGAGCCGGGCTTCCGAGTCCCTTCAGGACACCATTTTCTACTGTTACTTTTATGTTATGTTTCTCCATTGGTTTCCAGATTCCCTTGCTATCTGTGTATTGCAGTTGAATAAATGCAAGGCCCTCCGGTTTCACGGTTTTCTCCTCTGGGCGCACCTGAAGAACCGTTTCTTTTCCTGCTGTATGTAATGAATAACGGTTGATTTCTCTTCCGTTTTCATCGTAAGAAACCGCCGTTATCTCCCCATTCTGATAGGTGATATTAAAGTTTGCACGGCATTTTTTCACTTTCTTTTTACCAGCACTTTTGCCATTGATAAACAGCTCAACCTGTGCAGCCCTTGCATAAACTTCTACCTTCGCCGGTTCTCCGTTACAGCCATCCCATGCCCAGCTTTCCAGAGCCTTTGTCAGCTGCCAGCCGGTAAGCCGAAACTTTTCTTTCTGGTAAACAGGATCAACTGCAATAAACGGACCTGTCTCTCTTTCAAAAGCAACTCGAGTATATGCAGCCTCTGCACGCGGCTTTCCATTCAGGTCAATTCGACCATTTCCACCTGTCATTCTCGTGGCTGGATCTTCAAATTTATAGTCAGAATACTCTGCTGCACCATCCCCGACTTCTCCGATATAATCCCATCCTGCCCACACAAAATCACCGATAATTCTTTTATTTTTTTTGGCAATTTCCCAGAAACTATACGCATCTTTACAGAAGGTTTCACTTCCAAGAATCAGACGGTTCGGGTACTTTTTCAGGTCATGTTTGTAGCGGAAAATACCGTAATTATAACCTGCGATATCCATGTTTGCGTAGGCATCCTTCGTCCTTAAATCGCATGGATAAAGGGTGGCACCACACTTCATAAAGTAGTCTCCAACCAGACAGGCAAGAGTATTATAGAACTCGCTTCCTACCGGCTTTTTCTTCTTTTCCGGCTTGGAAGCAGCTGTCTTTTCTGCCTTGTCATCACTGTAAACGCCAAGTCCTATGGAGCTTAAGAAATTGAAGAAAATGTTGATTCCGCAGGTAACAGGACGGGTGGAATCCAAGCTGTGAAGGTAGTTTGTCATATCGCCGGTGAGGGCAATTCCCTTCTTCTGGGCGGTCTCTGCAACCTCATTTCCTGTGGAGTACATAATCACACTTGGATGGTTGTAATCCTTGTCAACCATGTCTTTTAAATCCTGTTTCCACCAGTCCGCAAGCTGTCCGGCATAGTCATATTTAGTCTTATGAATGTACCACACATCTACATATTCATCCATCATCAGCATTCCCACACGGTCACAGGCATCCAGAAGTGCCTTAGAGCAAGGATAATGTGCAGAGCGGACTGCATTGTATCCATTTTCTTTGAGAATACGCATTTTACGTTCTTCTGCTTCCGGATACGTACATGCACCAAGCACGCCATTATCGTGATGAAAGCATGCACCGCGAAGAATCACACGCTCTCCGTTAATGGTCATTCCTACCTGCGGATTCCAGATCAATTCACGGATTCCGAAAGTTTCAGTTACTTCGTCTTCACCGAAAATTGCTTTACAGGTATAGAGATTCGGGTGCTCTGTATCCCAGAGCTTTGCGTTTGGAATATCCAGCTGGAAGATGGCCTGGTATGCTGCTTCCTGATTATTTTTTTCCGCTTCCACCTGCGCCAATTCACTCTTCTGACCATTTTTTCCAGTCTGTACTGATTCATTTGGCTGCATGTTTTTATTATCTGATGATATTATTTTGTCATTGTTTACATTTCCTATTTTTGTACTTTCACCAATTACTCTAAGTACTTTAGAGCCCTCAAACTCAATCTTCAGGGAAACCTCTCCCGGCGAAGAAGTTTTCACAACGACCTCAATTCTCGCCGGATCATAGCTTAAAGTACGGATTTTCACACCGTTTACCGGAATATGTTTTTCTTCCCCAACATACAGATAAGCCGGACGGTAAATACCGGTTCCTGAATACCAGCGGCTGTTTGGCTGGTCAGCATTGCGCGCAATGACTTTAATCTCATTCTCTTTTCCATACTGGAAAAAGCCCTCTGTATCCACATAAAAATTGGTATAACCATAAGGACGGTAAGCCGCCTTTTTCCCATTTATGTAAACTTCACCATTGTGGTAAATCCCCTCAAATTCAATGAGGACTTTCTTATCTTTATACTCCTCTGGCACAAAGAAATTCTTGGTATATTCGTAATCCCCACCAATATACCATCCAATATTTCCCTCGCCGGTACTCTCCTGAGTACGCGGCTCACTCAGCATTGCATCATGTGGCAAAGTCACCGGATAAGCAGCCTCATCCCGGGTAAGACACCTGCATATCCAATCCTTGTTAAAATCAATTTTCTGCATACAGTAAACTGCTCCTTTCTGAAATCTCTGTCCTTAAACCAACTACTTTTTCGGCATTCTCAAACTGTTAACAGTTTACTGCTTTTTCCTATCTCTGTGGAAGAATTAGCGTGAACAGTCCTTTTTTTAACGCTAATAACAGCCCACAGAACTTTATAAATCAAGTCTGTGAGCTGTCTTCTCCACCTTCAGCTCGTTTCCATCCCACACAATATGTACCTGTCCCTCAGCAACAGGCAATGTACAATCAAAGCTGTCAAAAAACTCAGTATGCGGTTCTACCACAAACTCTTTTCCACCAACTCCGGTAAATTTCAGCCCCATGAAATACTTCGCCAGGAAATAGATCGGGCTGGCAGCCCAGGCATGGCAGAGGCTTTTTCCGAAGCGGTCACCGTACATGTCGTACTGGGTTTCTACTGGTGCCTCCGGGTCAAATTCTTCCCAGAAGGTAACTGCACCGCGATCCAGCATACCGCCCCAGTAATTGCGAATCTTATTTAGTACAAATTCCAGATTTCCGGTCTGGCAGAGCATATCCAGTTCAAAGAAGTTGAAATATGGAGTTGTAATTGCCGGAATTGCATTATTCTTAATTACATTTGCCAGAATTTTCTCCTGCTCTTCTTGTGTTGCAATGTGAAAAAGAATTGCAAAAATATTGGCATGACGGGTCACATTTCTCTTACCGGATTCAAAGGAATTAATAAATGCGCCTTTCTCCTGATCCCAGTAGAATTTACGGATCTGCCCGATCAGTTTTTCATATTTCTCCATGTATTCCGGATTTTCTTCTCCAAGAGCCGCACTCACTTTCGCCATGGTCTGCCAGCATGCTGCGAACAGCATCTGCTCTGCACAAAGGGCGCCAGTCTTATCCATATCAGCCCAGTCAATGTAGATCCAGTCATTTTCACGACCTACAAGAAATCCGTTTTCATCCAGCTGACCCTCACAGAACTCCATAAGGGAGCACATTTTCGGATAAACCTGGCGGACAAATTCCAGGTCACCATATGCCTCATAATGATAAAGCACGCCCAGGATCCAGAACAGGGAATAGTCCATGATGGTATTGATATGTCTTGTCATAGGATCATTTCCACGTAGTGCTAAAAGAGTTCTCTGGTCAATATCAGGATCTGCCAGCAGATACTGATTTACAAAAAAGCTCTGGTAGGCGTCTCCAGACCAGATCCATTTGTCACGTTTCACCCCATCCAGGAAAAAGATACCGCTGCAAAGACGGAAGGTATGCTCCGCCACCTCCCAGATTTTATTTAGTTTCTCATCATTACACTTAAAGGAAGCGCGTTTCGGGAAATCTACATACTGATAGAATGCTGTGATTTCCACATCTTCGGCTTTGCAATTCGGAATGAATGCAAAACGGACTGCACAGCATGGGCATCGATTTGTAACCGGATTCGGCTGCCAGCTGTAGTAGCAGTGCTCAAGGTCAAGAGCTTCGTCCTCAGATTCACCGCAAAAAACCTCTAAATCCTCATCTTCGCTTGTACTGTCAACACAATTACTGCGTTTACTTTTCACATAAACCGCCGCCGTCAGTTCCGTCTCAAACTCTGCCAGCACGCCACCGTTTATCTCGCTGATTTTCACCGGCTTGCACTCTTTTTCTGTATATTCCCACACAGTAGGATTCTGTCCCGGCTTGGTAAAATACTTACACACTCCAACCGGCACTAATGGCTGGGAATAATCCTCTGCCTTCCATGTTTTATCAGAATGGATCACCTCACCCTGCACATAAGCGCAAGGAAATGCCTCCACACAGCCTGCATGAATAGAGATCCGCACCTTTCCAGGTGCTACTGTAATCTTCTTTCCAAATGGATATTTCTTCTCCCCATTCTCCCTGGTTACAAGCACATGACCAATCGCATTGGAAAATACAGTAAAACTGGTCTCCTGCTCCAATTCATAAGTCCGGCGGAAAGCCACACGGTTGCGGAAGCCCTCACTCTTCCAAAATGCCGGCCATCCAAAACCTCTCTCCACACGGCTGAAATTCTGCTTCATGGCATGATATAATTCAAAATCTCCCGGATACCAGATCCAAAATGTATGTTCCATTTCTGTTTTCCTCCCGTAAATTATTGCTGTTCACAATCTTTGAACAATAACCAATTCTCATTTCTTGTAAATCTACTCATAATTTAACTATAGTATAAAATGAATTTCTCCAGGAGTCCACAACATCCCACGTTTAAAAAGCTACAGATTACGCTTTCGTATCTGGTTACGGCTGGTGAATTAAACAAAGAAGGCGCAGCTTAAAAACAAACTTTTAAGTCGCACCTCTTTTGTTTACATCATTACATAAAAAATGAAAACCATATATTGCCAGAAACATGGGATTACCATAACCAGCGTCATCGATGGAACCCTTTTCAAATTCATGAATACCGTGGATGTCAGCGCCAGTGACCACTGGTTTCATCTGAAAATATTGATTCCAATACCAGATTCGTCCACTGCTACCGATTCAAATAACAATAAAAAAAACAGCAGGAGTTCATTCTAACAAACGAACGCCTGCTGTCTTCTTGTTAAAATTAATTTCTGTAATGCTTCTACCCAACAGTTCCTACAACACAAACCCAGTTGTATTCTTCCCCTGCGCCTGAATATCCAGACAGCAGTCTGCCACATGCTCCTGATTCAGGTCCAGAGAATAGTTCACTTTCATGGCAATTTGACCATCACTTTCTTCCAATTCCAGATTCGTCGCTGAAATTCCCATTTCAAGAGTTCCGAACGGAGTAGTATAAAATGCCATATTACGCTTTCCCTGCTCGAAAACCATATGTGTATTTACCTGTCCTTTTTTTCGGACTTCCATTCCCCTGGAGGATATCTTGATATAATTTACAGTAGGATCTCCCTGCTCGTCCAGCATTTCTTCATAGCGAAGATAATGACTGCCGTTGCGGAAATAATACTCTCCCGGAACCACAATCTCGATTGGCTCATCACCTTCTGGTGTGTCCATCATATGTAAACCTTTTACGTGAATTAAAACTTCTTTTTCCATTGTTTTTCCATTTCTTTCTCTTTTTCAATATTTCTCAATATCAATCTTCTGCGTTTTCTCCACATCAAATGGCAGAATCGAATTGGCAAAGCCCTTGAATTTCTCTGCCAGATCGCTCACATAGAAACGATATGGGAAATCAGACTGTCCCTGTCCGGTGCTCTGCATATCCTGCTCTTTCAGAAGTCTGCCAAGCTCCAGTGCCGTCTCGTACGCCGGGTTCACCAAAGTAACACCCTCTCCCATGATCTGTCCGATGGTAGAACGGAGCAGTGGATAATGGGTACAGCCAAGGATCAGTGTATCAATATCTTTTTCCTGTAATTCCCTCAGATATCTGCTGGCAACTTCCACTGTCACCGGATCATGAGTCCAGCCTTCCTCTACCAACGGTACAAATAAGGGACATGGCTTTCCGATCACTGTAATCTCCGGATCGATCTTTTTCAGAACCTCCGCGTGGATTCCACTTCCAACAGTACCTTCTGTACCGATGATTCCCACCCGTTTATTTCTGGTAACCTGCGCAGCTACCTTGGCACCGGCTTCAATCACTCCAAGAATGGGAATGTCAAATTCTTCCTGAACTGCCTCCAGGGCAAACGCACTGGCTGTATTACAAGCCACCACAATCGCCTTCACCTTCTGCTCTTTCAGGAAACGGATTATCTGACGGGAATATCCTATAATAGTCTCTCTGGATTTGCTGCCATATGGAACTCTGGCAGTATCGCCGAAATACACGATTTTCTCTGCTGGAAGATTCCGCATGATCTCCCTTGCCACAGTAAGTCCGCCAATACCGGAATCAAACACACCAACAGGCGCATCTCTGTCTATTTTCATTTATCTATCTCCAAATTCATAGTCAAGCGATATTTGCAATCTGTATTTCATTTTAACACCAAAGGAGCGGCGGTGCAAGTGCTTGTACTACATCAAAGCGTTAAGTGTCCCCACGTTACGGTTCACTGGTAACATTCCGCGAAGTGTTTTTTGCGAACAGTAACGTCTCCACAATCCAGAAATGAAATCTTGGCTCTGCTTTCTGACCGTTCTCCGTCCTCGGTGCTTCCATAAAACAGAACTGGGGATAAATGGTTCCCCACCACGCAAGAAGGTTGGAATTTTTATTAAAATTTTCACTGCCTGGGCAAAGTAATACAGCTGTCAGAAGTGCTGCCGCTATATGATATTTATTTTTTCTTAAACAGAACATAAATGTACCTCCCATATCTTTCTATCAAAAGTATTCCCTGTCCCAGCCCGGAATAATCACATTCATACCCTCTGCTTATTGCTTTTCGCAGCTGCCCTGGAGCGTGCAGATTCGGCTAAAATTTCACTTCCAGTTCCTTTCCATAAATTTCCAGTTCTGGCAATTCAGACAAAGCACCACGTTCATAAAACTCATGATAAACCTCACGAAGCGTTACAGCCTGTCCCGGGCTTCCATTTGGATTATTTTCCAGCAGCCCAAGAAGATACTCTCCCAGAGAAACGTCCTGAGGGCTTACCCAGGCTACTGCTTCAGATGCCACAGCGCAGCGAAACACATAAACATTTTCACCTATAGTCGGCTCCTGCTTCAGATACTCAAGAACCTGCTCCCAACGCCCTCCATCTAACAAACTCTCGCCCAAAACCAGAATTTCCAGATGTCCCATATCCAGATATTTTTCCTGTGTCCGGCTGTATATATTTTCAATCTCACGGAAAGTTTCTCCCTGAATCGACGGAGCAGCATTCCCCTGGTCTTCCCCGTCTTTTTCCTGTCCTGTAGATTTTGGAAGATCCGGAATTCCGTAAGTCAGCTGATATCTCCCCTCTGTAATATCGGCTCCAAGTGCAAGCGGATACATGCGTTTCTCCGGTTCCACACCACCACAGCCGGCTAACAGAAACAATGCACTGACACACGCTGCGGCAAGCTTTTTTTTCCACTTCTTTTTGCCTGTCATAAAAAAAATAATCTGAAGCACCAGCATTCCGGGCACAAAAATATATTTCAAATATAATGGAAAACTATTCCGGATTCCCCATCTTTCAATATCCCACACAGCTCCGGCAAAAACCAGAGTGGATATCCACAGCTTTCCAGTTCCCATATCTGCTTTTTCCACAATTAAATGACCATAATGCAGAAAACTTCCAATAGAAAATAAAAGGCTGTATAAAAGAAATCCCATCCAGAGGACATCAAATCTTGCCAATACATTCCCTGGAAGCTCCGCACCTGCCAGAAGCGGCAAAATCGGGCAGCTTTCATATTTCAGGCGCCCCCATCCAAATACTGAAGGAAGCAGCAATTCCGTCAGAATAAGCAAAATTCCCAGGGTAAAAACGGCAAAACTTACAGTTTTCCCTGTATCTTTACTGTTTCCTACACTGTCCAATGCAAAGGGAAGCAGCCCCAATCCGGAAAATGCACATATCACATCGTATCCACTTTCCATAATTTTTCTTCCTGAGAAAGAGGAATTCCATACCATTTCCTGAAAATACTCCCATTTTCCCTGTCCCACAGCCAGGACTAACATAAGCATAACCGCTGCAAGTACCACGCCTCCTGACACTTCTCCCATTCTGCCTCGTCTCTGAATCCCCTTTTGCGTGCCCAGACTGCAAACCAGCAATGTGATCAGACATAGCCATTTTTTTCCTATACCTGTTCCCAGACTAACTGCAACAATTTCTCCCAGAAGATTCAAAAGAAACGCAGCTCCAAGAATACAGTATATAAGAAAAAACAACGCTGCCAGCCGTCCCCACACCACACCGGCTGTTTTGCAGGGCCTGGCAAAAGCATAACGAAGACGGATGAGGAAAATCACATAAAACAGCACAGCTGCAAGGGCTGCTGCAGTCCCTGCCAGCCCACCAAGCCCCAGAGTTTTTCTGTTTTCGAAAAGGCATAATATTAATGGTGCAATAAACGCAATCACAATCTGCCTGTAGAGCTGCCGCTGGGAGATTCGATTATTTTCTGCAAATTTCATTTACTTCGGTTACCTTTCCTTCCTGTTCTTATTGCGGATTTTTTGCAGTCTCACTCGCTCATTTTTTCTGGCATATGGAGGGCGCCTCCATCTCTTTTTAAATGGCACTCTCACAATTTTGCTTCCAGTCCCATTATCCGTACTTTGTTTGACAAAGGGCGACAGGTATGGAACTCCAAAGCTGAGAAGTCCTGCCAGATGTGATACTGTCAGATATACTCCTGTCACAATTCCAAAAATCCCCAGATATCCTCCCAAAAACAAAAAGAAATATTTAAGCATCCGAAATGCCGAGGCAAATTCTTCATTAGGGATTGCAAGAGAACCAAGTGCCGTGATCGCCACAACCATGACCACGATCGGGCTTACAAGATTCGCTTCCACAGCAGCAGATCCCACGATCAGTCCTCCCACAATTCCCATAGCATTTCCCAGCGCTCCCGGAATCCGTACACCAGCCTCCCGAATCAGTTCAAAGGATAATTCCAGCAGAACAAGCTCCGCAATGCTGGAAAATGGCACGCCTTCTCTTGCCTGGGCAAAGGACAGAAGCATATTCGTAGGAAGAATCTGCGTGTGAAACCGGATCACTGCAAGATAAAGTCCCGGCAGCAACGTAGCAGCTGCCAGTGCCACATAGCGCAGTATTCGAAGAAATGATGCCATTTCAAATCGGTTATACCAGTCCTCGCTGCTTTCCATAAAGCTGTGAAAAACCCCTGGCAAAATAAGCGCTGACGGAGAATTATCACAGAGAAGCACTGCTTTTCCATTTAAAATTTCCTGCGCTGCACGATCCGGTCTTTCCGTAGTCTGGTACTGCGGAAAAGGGGAAAACCAGGAATCCTCCGTCAGCTGTTCCAGCATTCCGCTGTCCAGGATTCCATCAACTCGAAACTCTCCCAACCGCTCTTTCACCTGTTCCAGAAATTCCTCCTGCACCAGATCTTCCATGTATACCATCTGAACCAGTGTATGTGATCTCTCCCCAATATAAAATTCCACTACCTTTAATCTGGTATCCCGAAGCCGCTTCCGGATCAGTGCAGAATTTATTTTCACAGAATCAGAGAAGCCTTCCCTGGAACCTCGCAGAACCTTCTCCATCTCCACTTCTGTTACCCCCATGCTTGGATAACCGGCACTGGAAATTTTCATGGCCTGGTCAAATCCGTCCATAAAGAAAACCGCATTTCCGGCAAGCAGCCCTGCGAACACCTGCTCCATGTCAGTCAGCTTCTTTACATCCGCAATTCCCAGACTGTTATACTCCACAAATTCCTGCATCTCCCCAGGCGAAATCTCCCAGAAATGCCCCACCATTTTTCCAATGGCAGAGTCTTCCAGCATCATATTGGAAGTCGCTACCTCAATATAGACCATCAGACAGTCAACCTTCCGCTCATCCCCCAGCCGCATCTTCCGGATCTGAATATCTCCACAATCTGCCAGACGTTCTCTTATATACCGTTCATTTGCTCGAATATCCTTTGAAATCATAACAATATTATCATTTTTATCCAACGCTGCTCCTCTTTTCCATTTTCAGGCAACAAAAAAAAGACACTGGTTATCTCTCCCAGTATCTCCCATAAAAACAATTATATTCATTTTCTCTCAACTTCCCCAAAAGAGGAACGCGGGCAGGATGTGCCCGCTCCGCTCCCAGAAAACCACTCAGTTTACTCTTCTGCCCGAATCGCCTGAATAATTCCCATCCGCTGATTTTCCAGATGTTCAAAAGACAGCTCCTGTGCCGCTTTCACGTCCCGTTCCTTAATCGCCCTGGTAATTTTCTCATGCTCTTTCACCAGACGGTTTCTGGACTCATCCTCTTTCAAATATTCTACACGATATCTGTAGATCTGCTCGCGAAGATTATTCAGAACCTGCATCAGTCTTTTATTATCAGCAGCTTCATAAATTACCTCATGGAAATTCACATCCGCCTCAGCCATCTTTACCAGGTCGCCTTCCGCCGTACTGGTCTGGAAAACCTCAGCCGCCTGCTCCAGCTTCCGGATATCCGCATCTGTCATATTAGCACAGGCCTTCTCAATGGCCATATTTTCCAGAGTGATCCTGACCTCCAGAACGTCATTCAGATCCTTCTCTGTAATATTGGCAACCTGGGCTCCACGTCTCGGGATCATCACAACCAGCCCTTCCAGTTCCAGCTTACGCATGGCCTCCCGGATAGGAGTTCTGCTCACCCCAAGCTTCTCCGCAAGGGCAATCTCCATAAGTCTTTCGCCCGGCTTCAGTTCTCCCTTTAGGATTGCCTGACGCAATGTGTTAAAAACGACCTCCCTAAGTGGAAGATACTCATCCATATGCACTGTAAAATCACTTGTCATTTGTATTTTCCTCCGCTAAAAAACATCTGTGGCAAAAACAGTCTTCGCAAGTCTGCTCTCCCTGAGAACAGCTGCTGCCAGATCCATTTTCTCCTTATCATCAAAAATGCCAAATACAGTAGGACCACTTCCGCTCATCATGGCCTTACGTGCTCCGTTGCTCTCCATCAGATCTTTGATTTCCTGGATCACAGGATATTTGCTGATAATTCCCGGTTCAAATACATTTCCCATTCTGGAAATCATTCCATCAAGATCACCATTTCTGACAGCTGTCACCATACCATCGATATCCGGATGAACCACAACAGGATCGTCCAGTTTCAGGTTCTCATAAGCAGTCTTGGTTGAAACATTTACTCCTGGTTTTCCCACCAGAACATAGCAGTAAGGTACTCTGGGAAGTCTGGTCAGCTTCTCCCCGATTCCCTCTGCAAGAGCAGTTCCGCGCATCACACAATAAGGAACATCAGCTCCAACCTTCACAGCACGCTTCATCAGCTCTTCCTCAGAAAGTCCCAGTCCAAACAGGCGGTTCACTCCAACAAAAGCAGCTGCCGCATCAGAGCTTCCACCAGCCATGCCGGCTGCTACCGGGATAAACTTCTCCAGATTCATGGTAAGCCCCTCTTTTATATCAAACTCATCCATTAACATTTTCGCCGCTTTATATACAAGATTCCGCTCGTCAGTAGGAACGTAAGGAATGTTCGTGGTAAGGACAATTCCCGGCTCCTTTTTTTTCTCAATTTCAAGCACGTCATACATCTGTATGGTCTGCATGATCATACGGACTTCGTGATATCCGTCATCACGTTTTCCAACCACGTCAAGTCCCAGATTTATCTTTGCAAGTGCACGTAAACGCATAATTTCCTCCGCTTGTAGCTGCCGCTCACATAAAACCTCTGGCAGGCTCTAAGAGCAGCAGTTTCTTTGTACTTTGTATACAATTTTATCAATGCTTTTATTGTAAAATATTTTTGTATTTTTTTCAATACATTTATGCGAGGAAATTTCTCATTCTATATATATCGTTACTGTCCACAACGTGACCAGAGCATGTTTGAAAAGGTTTTCTCCAAATATATGCAGTAAACAGAAAGCAGCCTTACCCTTCCACCTTCTTCACCAACAGCAGCGGCATTCCAGGCACAACTCTGTCCTCTTCCAGTTCATTCAGCTCACAGATTTCCTCCACTGTAGTATAAAATCTTTTCGCAATATCCCACATAGAATCCCCATTTTTCACCACATACACCGTGATTCCCGGCATTGCCTGGATTTTCTCCATATCAAGGGGACGCTCCTCCACTTTGCTTATGATCATCCGGTTTTCACACTGAAGCACCAGCACATTGAGACTGATCACAGCCTTCACCTCAATCTCATTGCTGTCGATCATAGACGTTGACAGCTGTTCCAGATCTGCCTGCAAAAAAAAGATACTGTCCTCGTTGATCCCGTTTGCCTCAATTATATGGGAAAAAGGGATCATTCCATCAACAGAATAGAATGGCATTTCATCATTTCCTGTAATATACAGAATTTTCATAAATACAATTCCATCAGCCTGGATTCCATTTTCTACAATTTTCGTTTTCTCAACCTTTACACGTCCCTGGCTGTGACAGATCTGCAGGATTTTCCCCTGGCTTTCCTTCAGTTCAATACGGTCAGATACGCGGCATTTGGAGTCATTCCGTACCAGGAGGCTTTCCAGACACATCTCTTTTCCCTGAGGAATGCATTCTTTCAAAGGCGAGTACACATCCAGAATCAGGTCATGCTCTTCTTCGCGGTAAAGCTTCATGTCCAGTTCCAGCACCGTGTCTACACTCATTACCCGTTCTTCCCCATCGGAATCCGGTTTTACTTCAATGCTCTGATGCATAACGGAAAAGCCAATATTTGGAATCATCTCTCCCATACAACCAGTACACTCCACTTCCGTATTAAACGGAAGCACATACTCTGCCCACTGAAGCGGATTTTCCTCATCTTCTCCCGAATACAGGACAAAAACTGACAGCTCCCCTCTTGCCTTCACCACATTATCCTCTGGACGCAGATCCATTCCACGGACATCGATGGTATACCACAAAAGCTGTTCAATGTTCGGTTTATTGGACACTAAAGTCACTTCATCCTTAATCCGCATAGTGTCCTTTTTATGTACCATAAGACTCATTAAACGGACTTTCTTCCTTTTTACTGAAATTCCCTCCTCACTGATTTCCACCGGAAGCTGAATCCCTGCCATTTCATCTACCACTGCATAAAAGGTGACAATTGCTTTTATGTTTAATTTTCGGGAATGAATCATGTGCACGCTGAGATCCTCAATCTCCCACTTCAGGCACATTTTATCCCCACTTGCAATCCCTTCCAGGTTCAAAGTCTCATCAAAAGGCAGTTTTGCCCCCAGACTGCTCACCTTCTGGTTTTCTTCCCCCACATAGAGAATATCCACGTTCAGGTTTCCGCTGATAAATGCCTTTCCTTCGCTAAGACGCACTTCATCCATGGAAACGTCACCCTTGTTCTGGATCAGTCGGCCCACATCCGGCTTTGCATCTGGTACATTATAATCTGTATCAAACGTTACCTGGCTGGCTGCACGGCTTTTTATCTGAAGCATCTGCACACTTTCTTTTCTTAATTCCACGATTTTCCACTCCTTTTTTCACCAGACTGCTATATTGCATCATTTTCGCTTTTTTCAGTAAAGCGTTCAAAAATCACAGGTTCTTTTCGGTATTCCGTCTTCACCACGATGTAAGGATAGGAAGGCGGACTGATCGTTATTTTCTCGTCTGATGGCCCCAGCAGCATTGTCCGGAAAAAAACAGCCTGGGAAGTCCACCCCAGTTCTTCCACGGAAATACTGTAACCTCCGCTCATTTGCTCCCCGTATCCTTTTACAAGAAACAGGTCTTTTTCACATTGATAGGTCAGCTGAAATTCATTCTTCTTTTTCTCCTGTATCAGGGCAGCCAGTTCTGCCGGTATCTCTTCATTTTTTACAATGGAATACTCCAGAGGCTTCCGCGGCTCTTCCTCAATGCGGATAAAATTGCATCCACTGATCAAAAGCAGTGACCACAAAATTACTCCCAGAAGAACTGCTTTTGTTTTTTTCATTCTGCCACCTCAGATGTCTCGTTGCTGTTCATCTGATGCTCAGCCTTTAAACACAGCAAACAGCAATCTCCATTTATTTTATTGTATGAGGAATAAAAAAGATTTATTGCAAGAATTTTTCAAATTACATATAATAGACATAAACAATATGCCAAAACATGCTTCCTACGCATGAGGCACAGATCAAAGAAAGGAAAATCATATGATTCGTTTTATTTTATGCGTGATCGTAGTGGTTGGATTCCTGATTTTATCCATTCCCATTCTCTTTGTAGAATGGATCATCGGCAAATTCAATCCTATGGCAAAGGAAATCAGCTCTCTTCGGATCGTTCAGGCAGTATTTCGTTTTATCCTGTGGATATCCGGTGTGAAGCTGACTGTTATCGGAGAGGAAAATGTACCAACTGATGTGCCGGTTCTTTATATCGGAAATCACAGAAGCTTTTTTGATGTACCGATCACTTATCCACGCTGCCCCATCCGTACCGGCTATATCGCAAAAAAAGAGATGGAAAAGGTTCCTCTGCTTTCTACCTGGATGAAACGTCTTCACTGCCTGTTTCTTGACCGTAATGACCTGAAGCAGGGACTGAAAACCATTCTCACTGCTATTGAGAAAGTGAAATCCGGCATTTCCATCTGCATTTTCCCAGAGGGTACACGAAACAAAAATGAAGATGAACTGGACATGCTTCCATTCCATGAGGGCAGCTTCAAAATTGCCGCAAAGACAAACTGTCCGATCATCCCGATGGCGATCAGCGGCTCCGCTGATATCTGGGAAAACCATTTTCCAAGAGTTAAGAAAACCCACGTTATCCTGGAATATGGCAAACCAATCTACATAGACCAGCTGGAAAAAGAGGACAAAAAACATCTGGGTGCTTATACACAGAATATCATTCATGAAATGCTGGTGAAAAATAAAGCGCAGTTATAATGCGTCAGCTTCCAACTAGAGCGTGTTTGAAAAAGGCTTTCTGCAAGATGTGCGTCACAATTTGTGGGAGATTTTGTCCGGATGAGGGCGTCGTAGCGGGCTACGACAACCGAATTCGGGCAAAATATACCGCAAAGTGGGGCGTGCAGATTGCAGGAATGCTTTTTCAAACACGCTCTAGCAGGACAGACCTTCAGGCTGTCCTGCTTGTTATTTTCAGAACCCTCCGGAAAAATCATTCCTGCTTTTTTCCCAGCTGTTTTCTCCTTACTTCCTTCGGCGATTCCCCATAAGCCTCCTTGAATTTTCGCAAAAAACCTTTGTAATTGGTAATCCCGTTTTTATCCAGAAGAAATGTTATATTTTTATCTGTCTCCAGAAGATCTGTGTGGAAATGCTCCATGCGGATCTGATTTACATAAGCCAGGAAGGTCTGTCCTGTATATTTGCGAAAAAGGCGACAGAAATGCTCTGGTGTAATGGCCAAAAGCCCTGCAGCATCGGCAAGGGAAATTCTTTCCCCATAATGTTCCCGGACAAATTCCATGCATAACTTCATCCGCTCCAAGTCTCGCAGAGTGCCGTGAGCGGTTTCTGTATCTTCCTCACTCCTGATTCCTTCTGTATAAAGAAAATAAAGTAAACGGTAAACAGCAGAAAGCACCAGAAGATGATAGCCTTCTTTTTTTTCTTCATAAAAGCCTGCAATTTTCCGAAATACGTCTCTCAACTGATCATACAGATCATCAGCCCGATTTGTAGACTTTCGATTCTCCCTCATCTCCACAAGTCCCTTTCCCTGCACATTCTCCAGTTGTTCTCCCTGAACACATGCGTCAGCTGATTTCGACCTTATAAGCTCCTGAAATTTCAGTCCCTTCCACTTTGCAGAAATTCTTTCCAGATGAACCGGCGGGATCTGTAAAAGATAATACCTGGCATCCTCATGCGTGTAGGTATAATGGATATCATTGGAATTTACCAGAAAAATATCCCCTTTTTCCAACTCATAACTCACATCATTAATAGATGCTGTAATCTCGCCGCCAAGCACATAAATAATTTCCAAATGCTCATGCCAGTGCGCCGGTAACAGTTCATCCCAGGTATTTACATATGTAAAATGAATTTGTCCCAAATGATCATCCAGCACGTTTTCATATTCCGCTCTCATAGTATGCCTCACCTTCTTTTTTCACTCAAATTTCCCGACTTCCATCCTCATCCAAAATACACAACACTTATATCACAGGTTTAAAATCAAAATACACCATCTATTCTTTATGATAATATATAATATTTCATCTGTAATATCAAGAAAGACCTATAAAAGAAGCAATAAACCATCTAGTACACCACCGCTTTTTCCAGTACAATAGCAACATCAAGACAACTACACGAAAAAAAATTTCTAATTATAAATTTATCTACAGGAGGACATCCCACAATGAACAAATGGACCAGAGTTAAATTCCAGCCAAACCTTCCCCTTAGGGAAAGCGGCCGTGTTACCGCAAGCAAAGAACATATCCTTCTTTCCAAAGAAGCCGCCAAAGAAGGTATGGTTCTTCTAAAAAATGAGAAAAACCTGCTTCCTCTTACTGAGGGCACACGCATCGCCCTTTTTGGCAAGGGCAGCTTCGACTATGTAAAAGGCGGCGGCGGAAGCGGTGATGTTATGGTTTCTTATGTACACAACCTTTACGATGGGCTGAAAATGCAGGAAAACGCCGTTCAGATCTACGAACCGTTATCCGATTTTTACCGCACCGATATCCGACATCAGTATGAAAAAGGTGCCGCACCAGGAATGACGGTAGAGCCAGAGCTTTCCCAGGAGCTTGCTGACGGCGCAAAAGCATTTGCTGACGTTGCAGTTGTTGTGATCAGCCGTTTCTCCGGCGAGGGCTGGGACCGTTCCAGCATTGAATGCAACAACGAATTTAATCCATGGGATACAGAAACCACCATGCCGAAAATTTCCGGCGAAGTTTTCCCAGATGGCGACTTCTATCTCACTACCAGGGAGAAAGCAATGCTTTCCATGGTAAAAGAGCGCTTTGATGATATCGTAGTCGTTCTCAATATCGGCGGAATCATGGACCTTTCCTGGGTAAAAAATGATGACCGGATTTCCTCCGCTCTTCTTGGATGGCAGGGTGGCATGGAAGGCGGGCTTGCCATGGCGGAGCTTCTCACCGGCAAAGGGAATCCATCCGGTAAGCTGGCTGACACTTTTGCTGCAGACGTAAATGATTATCCATCCACTGCTAACTTCCATGAGTCTTTTGATTATGTAAACTATACAGAAGATATTTATGTAGGCTACCGTTATTTTGAAACCCTTCCAGGAGCACAGGAAAAAGTAATCTATCCATTTGGATACGGACTTTCCTACACCACCTTTTGCCTGAACACCACCGCTATGTGGGAAACAGAGGATCAGATTTTCGCTGAAGTTCAGGTGACCAACACCGGTAACCTGGCTGGAAAAGAAGTTGTCCAGATTTATTTCGAAGCTCCACAGGGACTTCTGAAGAAACCAGCCCGCCAGCTTGCTGCTTTTGCAAAAACCCGTCTTCTTCAGCCAGGTGAGACACAGCAGATCCGCCTTTCCTTTGCAAAGGCTGACATGGCTTCCTACGATGACCTTGGAAAAATCAAGAAATCCGCATATATTCTGGAAAAAGGTACTTATAAGTTCTATATTGGAACTTCTGTGCGCGACACTAAGGAGAGCCTCCTGACAATGGAACTGTATGAAAATATGATCACAAAGCAGCTGACAGCTCATCTTGTTCCAACCAGCCTGAAAGAGCGTATGCTCTCTGACGGCAGTTTTGAGGAGCTTCCACAGTCTGCATGCAATGACATGAACGAATGCGTATTTGAGAAAATGGAGCCGGGCACTGAGGAAGGTATTACCCCTGCAGTCCGCTGCTGTACACGTGGCACACTTTTCGACAACTTTGGCAGAAAACAGTTTATTGATGTAGCAGAAGGCAGGCTTTCCCTGGATGATTTTATGGAACAGTTAAGCGATGACGATCTGATTCATCTTCTTGGAGGACAGCCAAACGTAGGTGTTTCCAATACCTTCGGCTTTGGAAATCTTCCGGATTATGGTGTTCCATCCATTATGACAGCAGACGGTCCTGCCGGTCTTCGTATCAGCGGGGAATGCAGCATGAACACAACAGCATGGCCTTGTGCAACCCTTCTTGCCTGCACCTGGAATCCGGCTCTTGTTCAGCAGGTTGGACAGGCTGGCGCCGAAGAAGTGAAGGAGAACAATCTTGCTGTATGGCTTACCCCTGCAGTAAATATCCACAGAAATCCGCTTTGTGGAAGAAACTTCGAGTACTATTCCGAGGATCCGCTGATTGCCGGAAAAATGGGCGCAGCTATGGTAAAAGGTATCCAGTCCCAGCACATTGCAGCTTCTGTAAAGCATTTCGCAGCAAATAACAAAGAAACCAACAGAAAGCACAGCGATTCCCGTGTTTCCGAGCGTGCACTTCGCGAGATCTATCTGAAAGGTTTCGAGATCATTGTAAAAGAAGCACAGCCATGGACGATCATGTCCTCCTACAATGCAATCAATGGTCACCGCGCTTCTGAGAACCGTGAGCTTCTGGAAGATGTTCTCCGCGGCGAGTGGGGCTTCAAGGGAATGGTCACCACTGACTGGTGGACAAGAGCAGAGCATTACAAAGAAATCAAGGCCGGAAATGACGTAAAAATGGGAACTGGTTTCCCAGAACGTGTGAAAAAGGCCATGGAAATGGGACAGCTTGGCCGCCCGGAATTAGAGCACTGTGCAAGACGGGTGCTGGAACTGATTCTGAAGATTGACTGAAATTGAATTTTAGTTATAAAGAAACCCATGGCAATTTTATTTCTGTTGCCATGGGCTTCTTATTTAGGCTCTGGAGCGTGTTTGAAAATACAATCCGAATTATTAGTATTATGTTTTATACATTTTATTTTCTCTCTGACGGATACCTATGCAGCCAGGGCACCGACGAGGTAATCTTATGGAAATTTTCTCTTACAATTTCCTTCTTTTTCCCATTTTCCCCAAGAATCAACAGGCGATCTGCCATAGCCAGGGAATCCGATAAATTCAAAGATAAGATCACCACCGAAATCCCCTTATCCAGGAACTTTTCCAACATACTCCAGATAAACATCCTGTGAGCAAGATCAGCGCCGCAGAAAGGCTGAATACAAAACAGAATCTCCGGTTTCTGCAAAAATACTCTTGTATACACCAGCTGATACTTCTGCTTTTCACTCAGTTCCTCCACCGGCATTTCAAAAACATCTGTCCCTAATATGGGACTGTATTCATTCCGAATACTTTTCTGAAGACGTTTGTTGTGCCAGATTGAAGGAACTTTTTCTGCCAGACAAATACAGAGATTATTCATATAATCCAGTTTCGGAAAAATCATGGTTTTTGTAGTACGTTCCTGGATTACTGCAATCCTGCCATTTCCCGGAATCTCTGTCTGCTTCCCATTCAACAGGATTTCTCCACTTTCCGGTAAAATATCTCCGGTCAGAATCTTCCGTAGCTCCTCCATTCCCCTGGCATCCATAATCTGTACGGCCAGGCATTCTCCTTTATGCACATCAAAGGAAAAATTGCAGGCTGCATCCTCTCCGTAGCCCTTCCATTGAAAAACAACCGGTGCAGCCTGCTGCCCTTCCCTTTTTTCCGTATGATAACGGACCATGTCGTTATATTCCGTCATGTAAGTTACGGGCGGATCATTGAACAGCTCCTCTCTTTCCAGAATCTTCTGGATTCTTCCATTGGTAAACAGCGCACATCTGTCACAGATACTGGAAATCTCTTCCAGATGAGAACAGATATAAAGAAAAGAAAACCCTTTTTTCACATAACGACGGATAATTCCATGGAGCTTTTTCAACTCATCATCACTGACAAGGGCTCCAACTTCGTCCAGCACGATCAGATGATATCCCATAATCACAGCCCGGAGCAATTCTACAATGATCCGTTCAAAAGTAGAAAGCTTCTCCACATCTTTATTAAGGGGAATGTCCATTCCGATATCTTCTAAAAAAGGTTCCATCTGCCGGTTCAGGATCTTTGTGCGGATCACCCACTGGCGAAAGCCCGGACGCAGGACAAAAATATTATCTGCAATGTTCAGATTTCCTGCCAGAGAACTTTTCTCCTGGATAATGCTGATCCTGTTTGCTGCCTTGTAATTCTCTTTCCAGGTGTTTACCTTTTCCCCTCCATAATAAATATAACCGTCATAGAGGGGAAGATTCCGTTCCAGAAGCTTCAGAAGAGCTGTTTTTCCATGACTGTTAACAGGCATAAATCCCATAATCTCTCCCTGAAAAATCTGAAGATTGAAGTCCTCCAGCTTCACAACCTCATCCTCTTTATACGTCACACGCTCCATTCTGAGAACTTCGTTTCTCATACCAACACGCTCCTGTTTTTCACCTGTCTGTCGTCAGTAAGTATAGGGATGGTGATCTCCACATCTGTTCCTTCTCCTGGTACAGAATAAACATGCATGCCATATTCATCCCCAAAGATCAAATGGATTCTGTTATTCACATTCACCAGAGCAATTCCGCCCTGTTTTTCTTCATTGTCGTGAATGGCCTTGGTTGACTTGCCCAGCTTCTGGTTCAGCTTTGCTAAAGTCATCTCGTCCATTCCCACCCCATCGTCTGAAATACGGATGAGCAGGCGATCCTTTGTACACTGAAAACGGATATAAAGATTTCCACCGCCAACCTTCAGCTCCACGCCATGGATAATGCTGTTTTCCAGAATCGGCTGCAACGTCAGTTTGGGGATTCTGCAGTTCATGATCTTTTCATACTCTGCAATATCATAATCAATATGAAGCTGCAGCCGGTCCCCGAAACGATATTTCTGAATTCCAAAATAAGTCTCACAGTTATCCAGTTCTTCCTCCACAGAAACCAGATTCTCCACCTTGGTAATGGTGTAACGGAAAAATCTTGCCAGGGCTTCTGTCATATCTGCAACGCTGTCCAGACCTGCAATAATAGCTTCTCCACGGATGCTTTCCAGTGTATTGTAAAGAAAGTGGGGATTGATCTGATTCTGCAAAGCCAGGTACTGAGCCTGTCTTTTGTTCAGATCCATATACTGGGGAGAACGCACAATGCGGTCTACCATTTTCATCTGCTTCTGGATGCTTGGAGTCAGGTTCAAGAGTTCCATATCTTCTTTTTCGGAAAAAATATAACCATCCAGAAAACGATCCGTCATTTTTTCACAGCGCATGTAAGGGCGGTGAATCCACAGCCAGAATACAATCGGAAACAAAATTGCAAATATTGTTATAATTATGGCCATCCACCAGGGTGTTTCGCCTTTATATGCCAATAACAGCTGAATTACCGCCAGAATAATAAAACTCCCGAAGACTACCGTTCCCAGGACAAGAGCCCGGTTGGATATGTATTTCAGTTTTTCTTTAAATTTCATTTTTGATTTATCCATACAATTTTCTATATGTAGAGGGTTTCACCCCTGCCGCTTTCTCAAAGGTATGTGTGAAATGTTTCGGATCGTTATATCCTACCCTCCTGCAGATTTCTGTTACTGGAAGATTGGATTCCCGAAGGAGTAGCTTGGCCTGTTCCATTCTCACGTTGATCAGATATTTTGCAAAACCTTCTCCTTCTGTCTTCTTGAATAAGGCACTGAAATAAGCAGTGCTAAGTCCCACTATCTCGCTGACTTCCTCTAAAGTCAGCGGATCACTGAAATGGTTCTGGATATATTCCTTTGCCTTGCGAACCGGGCGGATAGTATCAGTTTCATAGCGTTCAGCCTGCTCCTGGATATATTTTTTCTGGAAATCCCCAAGACAGGAAAAAATTTCCTCTATTTTTCCACATTTATCACACTGTTTACGGAATTCCTCCACAGTAGCAGTACGCTCTGGAATCCGAATACTTGCCGCAAAAATATCAGCTGCTGCATACACCAGTTCAAAAATCTCGCTGCCACGAATTTCTTTCGCCTTATTTACCGTATCCTGCAAATCCTCTACTGCTTCTGCTGCATTCTGAATGCTGGAAATTTCTACGGCATGAGTAATCTCACGAAGATACTTTTTCAGCAACTCGCTCTCCTGGATTTCTGAAGCTTTTCCCAGACAGTCAAGAACCCGTCCGTCCCCTTTTACCAGCCTTTCCTGGATCAGTTTTCGGGCTTCCTGCATAGAGTCAGCCAAATGCTCTGCCTCTTTGTATGCAGCTCCAACTGCCATGGAAAAGCTTACATGCTGAAACATATTTTTCTGGATTTCCATCTGGGTAAGGCTGCTCTTCATGCTCCGGCGGATGGATTCCTTCTCACTTTCCGGATAGTTAAGAATACCGTAGCAATAGTCATCACGAATCAGAAGAACTAATTCGCGGCTGTCTTTTTTCAGATTTCGTTCCAGGACCTCACGTACTTTTTCCATAAGGATTTCACTGGAAGTGGAGCTGATCTCTCGTGCGCCAGCCAGACCTGTTGTTCCATCCATTCTGCCGCCAGAAATGATCTTTCTTCCATAATCCACTTTTACACAAAACGCCTGGTACACTCCCTGTCTTGCTTTCAGATGATAAATGCTCGTCAATGTGTCCTGTGAAACCGGCATATCCGGCTGATCCAGCAGCCGGTCGATCAGATTTGCCCGTAAATGGTCATCATCCCTTTTCGCCTTATTTACAAGCTCCTGATGATTCAGTTCCGACTCCTTGCGCTCCCCGATCTTTTTCTGCAATTTCTGCAGGGTAGCAGTCAGTTCCCCCTTGTTTACCGGCTTCAGAAGATAATGTCCCACACCGTAACTGATAGCCTGCTGTGCATACTCGAAATGGGCGTAACCGCTGATTATGATTACTTCCAGAGCGGAATCCAGCTCCTTCACCCTTTTTACCAGCTCCAGGCCACTGCAGCCTGGCATGCGGATATCTGTGATCAGAATATCCGGCTGTGTCTGCCGTACCATTTCGCAGGCTTCCTCTCCGTTGTGGGCGATTCCCACCACCTTCATTCCCATAGAATCCCAGTCGATCAGTGCCTGGATCAGCTGGCAGATCCGCACCTCATCATCTGCAATTACTACCTTTAAAATCTCCATGTTCTCCGTCCCCATTACATGATTACTGTGAAGAAATTTCCCCATTTTTTTAGAAACTCTCTCCACTTTTTCTTACTTCTAATAATAATCCATTTCAGCATTTTAAGCAAGAAAACCGCCGGAAAAACCGACGGTTTCTTGCTCCTTATAATTACTGCCCCAGCCGTCATCATATCCATGACGTTCCATGAACAATATTCCTTTTATTTCAGATTATTTATCAGAATCCTTTGTGATCACAGATACACCTGTATCTGTAACTTCTCCGCCGAGTTCCTCGCCGTTGATTGCTTTTACAGCTGCTTTTACGCCTTCAGATCCCATAACATCTGGGTTCTGAGCCATTGTGCAAAGAAGATATCCGTCGTCGATCAGGTTCAGAATCGCGTCAGATTTATCAAAACCAACACCGATGATGTCAGCGTTTCCAGCTGCTTTGATGGCATTTCCGGCACCAGTTGTGGAGCCTTCATTACATCCGAAGATACCAACAACACCCTGTGTAATGTAGTTCTCTGCGATACTCTGGGATTTTGCAGCATCACCTTCGCCGTACTGGGTTTCCATGATCTCGAAGTCTGTGCCGTCAAATGCTGCGCGGAAGCCTTCCTCACGGTTTACGCAGGAATCAGTAGCTGCGTTTACATTAATGATACCGATTTTACCAGATGTAATACCAGCATCCTCAAGCGCCTTCTTCATCTCTTCTCCTGCTGTTGTTCCAGCTGCCTCATTGTCTGTGGAGAAAGTAGCTTCTGCCTCTACATTTGCAGGGGAATCAACATATACGATCTTAATTCCCTGATCTTTTGCTTCCTGAAGTGCGGAAGAAATAGCGTCTGGTCCGTTTGCAGCAACCATGATTGCATCATAACCGCCTGCTACTGCATTGTTTACACACTCGATCTGCTGAGCGTCATCTTTTGTATTCGGGGACATGAAGTCAACTGTTACACCAAGCTCTTTTGCTTCTTCCTGAGCGCCTTCGTTCAGGGTGATCCAGTGCTGGTCGATAGAGTCCATTGTGATCAGCGCAATTTTCTCATCGCCTGTAGCCTTAACATCATCTGATGCATAAACAGTAGCTGCTCCAAGGGAAGCGATCATAGATACTGCACATACCATAGCTAAAAGTTTTCTTTTCATTGTAAAAATCCTCCTAAAAATTATTTTTTATAACTACCCGCCTTCTCCATTTGCGGTTTAGTTTCATGAAATTATTTTACATCTCCCATATTCAGTTGTCGATTTCATTTTCCTGTGAAAAATACTGTTTTCTTGCGGTTATTTTTTTCTGTGTTTGCCAAACTGTCCGTTTCTTACAACTACATCCAGCAATACGGCTGCAACTACGATCACGCCGATTACAACTCGCTGGATACCAACTTGTGCACCGATCATGTTCAGACCATTTTCCAGAGTCTGCCAGACAGCTGCACCTGCGAAGGTTCCAAGAAGGATTCCAGTTCCTCCAAGTGGGGAAACGCCACCGATTACGCCGGCTGCTACGCCATACATCTCGTACATGTTTCCAGCTTCCATATTTCCCATACCAGCCTGTGCGCAAAGGATAAGACCAACTACACAGGAGCATACGGAGCTTACCAGATAAGTCTTTACTGTGGTGGAAACTACGTTTACACCAGAAAGCTTTGCCGCGTCCACGTTAGAACCGATTGCGTAAATATGACGGCCTGTACGTGTCTTGGATAAGATAAAGAAAAATATAACAAAAATAACAAGTGCGATCCAGAATGTGTTATAAATGCCAAGCGTTTTACCGTAATAAAAACAATTTTGGAATGCATCAGCCGTTTCTTTTCCAACACCTGTTGCAATGGCATCTGTATTTCTGTTTCCGTTTACCATGTAGGCAATTCCTCGTGCTACGAACATGGTTCCCAGAGTTGCAATAAATGGAGGGAGTTTAAATTTTCCAACCAGATATCCATTTACCACACCAACTACCAGACAGGCAATAAGTGCGATCACAATTGCAAGGAATGGTACCATTCCTGTTGTCATTAAGGTAGCTGCGATCATGGCGCTCATTCCGACCATGGATCCGATTGACAGGTCAATGTTTCCAGTGATCAGTACGTAACTTTGTGCAATACCGATCAACAGGTACTTGGACATGGAACGCAGCAGGTTCAACATATTCTGTCCTGAAAAAACCGCCGGGTTAATGATACCAAATGCGATATAAATAATGATCAGCCCCACGAATGCGGTAAGTGCTGCCCCCATTCCCCTGATTCCCAATAATTTCTTTAAAGGGCGTTGCTGTTTACTATTCATTTTTACTTCCTCCCTCAGTTTCCTTAATACTCTTGTTTTCAAAGGATGTTGCCATTGTAAGGATCTCGTCCTGGGTGGCTTCCCTTGCTGAAACCTCACCGGTGATACGTCCGTCACACATTACGATGATACGGTCTGCAATTCCCATGACCTCCGGCATTTCAGAGGATACAAACATAACTGCAATTCCCTGTTTTTTCAGCTCATTCATCAGATTGTAAATTTCTACCTTTGCGCCAACATCAATTCCTCTTGTGGGCTCATCAAAGATAACAACCCTTGAATCTCTTGCGAGCCATTTTCCAACAACTACTTTCTGCTGGTTTCCACCAGAAAGATTGCCGGAATCAATTTCCACATTCGGTGTTTTAATCTGGAGATCCTTCACTGCTTTTTCGCAAAGAGCATCTTCTTTTCCTGAGTTTATCACACCCATCTTATTGCATACAAGGTCAAGATTTGGCAGTGCCAGGTTCTGACGGATGCTCAGTTTCGTACAGAGACCGTCTTTTTTACGATCCTCAGGAGCAAGCACAACACCGTTTCGAATGGCATCCATTGGACAGTTGACTTCGATTTTTTTACCATCCACATAAAACTCTCCGCTGTCTTTCGGATCAACACCGAAGATGGCTCTTGTAGTCTCCGTTCTTCCGGCTCCCATCAGTCCCGCAAATCCTACGATCTCGCCTTCATATAAAGAGAAGTTGATATCTCGGACCATTTTTCCGGCATTGAGATTTTTCACTTCAAAAATCTTCTTGCCTTTCCTGCATTCCACTCTCGGGAATTTTTCTTTGATTTCACGGCCTACCATATTTTTGATAATGTAGTCCATGTCCATGTCTTTGAAATTACCGTCTGTTATGTATTGTCCATCTCGCATGATGGTAACTCTGTCCACGATATGGGACAGTTCTTCCAGTCTGTGTGAAATGTATACGATTCCTCTTCCTTCGTCCCTCAGCTTTCGGATGATACGGAAAAGATCATCAATTTCTTTTGCTGTCAGAGAGGATGTAGGCTCGTCCATGATCAGGATCCTTGCATCGATGGAAAGTGCTTTTGCAATTTCAACCATCTGCTGTTTGGATACTGGCAGATCTCCTACGATCTGATCCGGACTGATGTCGATTCGAAGATCGTCCAGAACCCTCTTGGCTTCTTTCCGCATCTTCGCATTATTTAAGGATAAACCACCTTTTACTTCTCTTCCAAGGAACATGTTCTCCGTTACTGTTAAGTGCCTGCACATGTTCAATTCCTGATGGATAATGGCTACTCCTGCTTCCTGGGCCTGCTTTGGTGTTAGGTCGTCATAGGATTTTCCGAAGATTTCCATCGTTCCTTCGTCTCTGGTATATACACCGCTGAGGATTTTCATCAGGGTCGATTTTCCGGCTCCATTTTCTCCCAGCAGCGCCATGACTTCTCCAGAACGCAGCTCAAATTTTACATGATCCAGAGCCTTAACACCCGGGAAACTTTTGCTGATATTGTTCATGGAGACAATGACCTCATTCATTCCATTCCCTCCTCATTTATTTGTTTTTGCTTTCCTTTGTTGATATTATCTTAACTCATACGATGGGGTTGGGATAGAGGGGGAGAGTTTGGGTTTATGGGGGTTTTTTTAATGTATGAAGTGTATGTGTGTAAAAAACAGGATCCTGTTTTCATGCAGGATCCTGTTTTTTGTGAATATGAATATGTGTAATACCTCCGATTATTTTCGGATGGAATCAACCAGTTTTCGTGCTTCTGCTGTCAGTTCTCTGATCTTGTCAAATTCTCCATTTTTTACAAGTTCTCCTTTTACCATCCAGCTTCCGCCGCAGCATATAATTTTGTCGAAAGAAAGATAATCTTCCAGATTTTTTGCATTGATACCGCCAGTGGGCATAAACTTAATTCCCACATAAGGTGCGGCCATAGCCTTGATCATGGCAACTCCGCCTGCCGGTTCTGCAGGGAAAAATTTTACAACTTTAAGGCCTCTTTTTACTGCCTGTGCGACCTCAGACGGTGTGATGCAGCCTGGAAAAACAGGAATTTCTTTTTCCAGACAGTAGTCTACGATCTCTGGATCAAATCCAGGGCTTACAATGAACTTTGCACCGGCTGCAACAGCTGCATCTACCTGCTCTCTGGTAAGAACGGTTCCTGCTCCTACAAGCATCTCCGGAAACTGTTCTGTCATCAGACGGATAGATTCTTCTGCTGCCTCTGTACGGAAAGTTACCTCTGCACATGGAAGTCCACCTTCAACAAGTGCCTTTGCAAGGGGTACTGCATCTTTTGTATCTTCCAGCACAACTACCGGAACAACACCAAGCTTCTGAAACTTTTCTGCTATATCCATCATTTGAATTTCCTTTCGTTATCTTTTTATATCAAAATTCATTTCCATCACATGTCTGATCAGGGAAACATCATCTGTAATATTTCCGTCACCATGAATGGTATGCTTCACTGCACTGGCTGCAACACCAAAGTTCACAATATCCTCCGGTGTATATTCATTCATCAGTGCATAAATAATACCGCTTACAAATGCATCTCCACCTCCAACACGGTCAAGAATATGGAAGGTAAGCCGTTTGCTTTCATAAATCTTTCCGTTTAACCAGAGATAAGCCATAAGGCTGTTCTCACTGCAGCTGTGTGCAAAACGCACATGTCTTGCAATGCATTTGATATTCGGATATCTCTCTGCAAAGGCCCTGAAGACTTTTTCCTGCTGTTCACGGTCCGGCTGGAAGGGAACACCATCCTTTACATCACCTGCTGTATGATCTTCTTCATTTTTCCAGATATGGTAAGGCTCAATTCCAAAGAGAACATCTACGTATGGAAGGCAGAGGGTACAGAAATCTCTTGCTTCCTCCCAGTTCCACAATGTACTTCTGAAATTTCCGTCAAAGCTGACGGTCATGCCATTCTCCTTTGCTGTTTTCAGGCAGGTCAGGATCAGTTCACTGCAGCTTTTTCCAAGTGCCGGAGTGATTCCGCTCAGATGAAGCCAGGTGTATCCTTCCAGAAGTTTCTTCACATCTGTTTTGCTGAAATCATACTCTGAAAAAGCACTGTGTTTTCTGTCATAAACGACTTTACTCGGGCGGATTCCGTAACCCGTCTCCAGATAATAGGTTCCAAGCCGATGTGTCGGTGTCTCTTCTTCTGTTGAATAAACTACGCTGTCGCAATTTACGTCATTGCTTCGCAGCATACGTACAGCACTTTTTCCAAGACTGTTTCCCGGAACTACTGTAAAGAATGAGGCAGCTACTCCAAGATTTGCAAGGGAGAGGGCCACATTGGCCTCACTTCCCCCATATCTTGCCTCAAAAGATGTTGCTGTTCTGATTTTTTCATAATCCGGCGGAGTCAGGCGAAGCATGATCTCGCCGATGGTAATAAATTTATACTTCATAATCAATACTCCAGATAAGCTCCCTTCATTGGACTTGCAGCATGCTGGCTGAAAAGTCTCAGGACACCTTTTTTGTATTTCATTTCACGTGGTTTCCAGTTTTTACGTCTTTGGGCAAGAATCTGATCGATTTCTTCCATAGACTTGCGTTCTCCTGCGATTCCGATGATGTTCAGTTTTCTTTCCATAACATCGATTTCGATAAGGTCTCCTTCTTCCACAAGAGCGATCGGTCCTCCATCAACAGCCTCCGGACTGCAGTGTCCGATAACCGGGCCGGTAGATGCTCCTGAGAAACGTCCGTCTGTGATCAGGGCAATGCTCTTTCCAAGTTCCTTATCACTGCTGATTGCCTCAGAGGTATAGAACATTTCCGGCATTCCGCTTCCCTTTGGACCCTCGTAACGGATGAAAACTGCATCACCCTTCTGAACCTTATGCTTCAGAACTGCATCCAGACATTCTTCCTCGCTGTCAAATGGTCTTGCGCGGAGAACAGATTTAAACATTTCCTTCGGGCATGCAGTGTGTTTGATCACTGCGCCTTCCGGAGCAAGATTTCCACGGAGAACTGCAATACTTCCATCTGTTCCGATTGCTTTGTCATATGGACGGATGATGTCTTCCTTCGTAACATTTACGTTGTAACGTTTGTTAAATTCCTGAAGCCATTTATCACATTTTTCATAGAATCCGTTGTTCTTCAGTTCTTCCAGGTTTTCACCTAATGTCTTTCCGGTAACTGTCATGACATCCAGGTGAAGGTGATCTTTGATCTCCTCCATGATTGCCGGTACACCACCTGCATAGTAGAAGCACTCTGCTGGCCAGCGGCCTGCCGGACGTACATCCAGAAGATATCTTGCATTTCTGTGCAGCTTATCAAAGGTATCACCTGTGATCTCAATGCCAAACTCATGGGCAATTGCCGGAAGATGAAGCAGACAGTTGGTGCTTCCTGAAATTGCAGCATGAACAAGGATTGCGTTCTCAAAGCTGTCCATAGTCACAATGTCGGAAGGACGCATATTTTCCATCTGGGCAATTCTCACTGCCTGTCTTCCCGCTTCTCTTGCAAAGTCAAGAAGGTCAGGGCTGGTTGCAGGCATCAGGGCTGTGCCTGGAAGTGCAAGTCCAAGTGCCTCTGCCATAATCTGCATGGTAGATGCAGTTCCGATAAAGGAACATGCGCCACAGCTTGGGCATGCATTGCATTTTGCCCAGTCGAGCTTCTCTTCATCAATTTCGCCACGCTCAAATTTTGCGCTGTACATTCCAAGCTGCTCCAGGGTCAGCATTTCCGGTCCGGCATTCATGGTTCCACCTGGAACAAATACGGAAGGAATGTTTACTCTGGCAAGTCCCATCAGATTTCCAGGAACACCTTTGTCACAGCTTGAAAGGTATACACCTGCATCAAAAGGAGTTGCATTTGCATGGATTTCAATCATATTAGCGATCATCTCACGACTGGCCAGACTGTAGTTGATTCCATCTGTTCCCTGGCTTTCACCGTCGCAGATATCGGTACAGTTATAACGTGCTCCGAAACCGCCTTCTTCTGCGATTCCTTTGCGGACTTCTTCTACAAGGATATTCAGATGTCCGCTTCCCGGATGGCTGTCACCATAGGTGCTTTCAACCATAACCTGGACTTTTCCAAGATCTTCTTTTGTCCATCCTGTTCCAATACGCAGCGGATCAAGCTCCGGTGCAAGCTTTCTCATTTCCTGACTTTTTAACTGCATGATTTTTTCCTCCATTTTTATTCTCTGATAAGCTTTAAACTTTCCAGTGTTTTCCTGAGTTTCTCTTCGTCCTCTTCTTCTACTCCAAGTTCTACATCATCAAATGTTGGCAGACTGAACACACCCAGCATTGATTTCGCATCTACAATATATCTTCCACAGATCAGATCTACATTTTTCTCACATCCTGATGCAGCCTGCACCAGATGCTTGGCATCACACATATCTCTTAAATAAACCGGTATCTTTATCATTGCGTCCTGCCTCCTATGCAAAGATTGAAACAATAAAGCTTACAATAAGTGCCGTAACACCGATCAGTGTCTCCATGATCGTCCAGGATTTCAGGGTTGTCTTTTCGTCGATCTCAAGGAATGAGGTTACCAGCCAGAAGCCTGCATCATTCACATGGCTCAGTGCAGTTGCGCCGCCACAGATTGCACAGCACATAGCAGCTCTGTAAAGCATGCTGGTACCCATTACAGCCGGCATGGTTGCCATAATTCCGGATGCCATTGTCATCGCTACAATTGAACTTCCTACAGAAGCTCTGACCAGAAGTGCAATGAGAAATGCGATCAGGATCAATGGAAGCCCACTCTTCTCCAGCACCGGTCCAATAATGTTTCCAAGGCCGGAATCCTGAAGCATCCATCGGATCACTCCGCCGCTGGCAATTACCAGAAGGATCATGCCTACCGGTCTGAGTGAATGATCCAGGATTTTCTTTAACTGCGCCCCGGTAAATCCTCGTTTGATTCCCAGGAAGTACATAGATGCCAATGTCGCAATGGTCAGTGCAAGGAATGGTTTTCCTATGAATCCCAGAACATCCTTTACTCCTTCTGGAAGCGGCATATACTTGGATAATGTGCTGAGAAGGATCAGAACAAGCGGAATCAGGATCACACCTAATACCAGGCCAAAAGGCGGAAGGTCTTTTCCATCATCTTTAATCTCTTCCACATTTGCCGGAAGCTCTGTATGAATCTTGTTACCAATGAAGCTTCCCCAGAAGATTCCGGAAACCATCATACAGATCAGTGCGGTTGGAACTCCTACCATGATCATGGTTCCCAGGTTCACGCCAAGGGCATTTGCCACAAGTACCGAGCCTGCTGAAGGTGGAACAAAAGCATATCCACTGGCCAGACCGGAAAGAAGGGGAATCGCATAATACAGGGTGGATTTTCTGGTCTGTTTCGCAACACTGAATACCAATGGGATCAGTACCACAACACCAGCTTCAAAAAATACGGTGGTACCAATTACAAGTCCTGTAAGTCCAAGTGCCCATCCGGCTTTTTTTTGACCAAATTTACCGATCAATGTCTCTGCTATTCTCTGGGCTCCTCCGCTTACCTCCAAAATTCCGCCAAACATGGATCCCAATCCTACCAGAAGCGCAATTCCCTGTAGTGTCTTTCCAACACCTTTCTCTACTGTGTCCGAAATCATCGTAAGCGGCATTCCTGCTCCCGCTCCAATGATGATTGCGGAAATCATCATTGACAGAACCGGATGAAGCTTAAATTTGATGATCAGTACCAGCAGAACCACAATTCCCACCGCCGCCGCGATCATCAGTCTCATTGGATCCGCCGCAAAAGTTGTTTCTTCCATTTTTTCCTTTTACCTCCTTGATTCATCTGATGTTTTACAATCTTCCTATGAATTCATCTGACCTTTTTGGTGGCTTTTATGTCATTTTTCCTTTAATTGCTGTCTTTTTCTTTGAATTCATCTGATGTCTTTATAATATATTCTATTCGCCAAAAACGCAATACGGAATTTTATATAAAATTCTGTATTTATTTTTGTGCAATTTAGCATTTTGACATTGATTTCAAAAAACATTATCATAAGATACAAGAATTATCACATCAGGAATGGAGCAAATCATATGATGAATTCATTATCAGAAGAAAAAAGTCTTCCTCAAAAAATATCAGAGGACATTATTGCGCTTATTTTAGAAGAAAACTTACAACCAGGAGATAAATTACCGAATGAAACCATTCTTTCTGAGCGTCTGAATGCAGGAAGAAGTTCTGTCCGGGAAGCCATGAAGCTTCTCGCATCCCGAAATATTGTTACGATCCGACAGGGTTCCGGCACCTATATCTCATCTTCCCCCGGAATGGTGGACGATCCACTGGGCTTCACTTTTATCGGAAACAAACAAAAACTAATCACCGACCTGTTGGAAGTGCGTTTTCTTCTTGAGCCATCTATTGCTGCAATGGCAGCTACACGCGCCGATAAAAAAGACATAAAAAAAATCACCGCACTTTGCGATGAAGTTGAAGAATTATTAAGAAAGCACGAGGACCATACACAAAAGGATATAGAGTTTCATGCAGCTATTGCTTTAAGCAGCAAAAATGTTGTAGTTCCAAGACTGGTTCCTGTGATCAACAGCTCGATTCCTCTGTTTGTAGAGACCACCAGAGGTACACTGCTGGAAGAAACCATCGAGACCCACCGCGCGATTGCGGATGCCATTGCCGCTCATGATCCGCTCCGCGCACAGGATGCTATGTATCTGCATCTGGTTTATAACCGTAAGCGGATTCAGATGATAAAAAAAGACTCTGAATAAATGCTATATTTTTATTGTTTTTATAACAATATTGATATTTTTATATTACGTGGAATCCATAAAAAGGGTATCATAAGATTTGGAACTTATACAATATCTCTTATGATACCCTATGACTTTTTTATAAAATTATGTATCTGTTTAATGAAGCCTTAAAAATTTCCTTTTTGCGACTTATTTCTTCAGCCCGGTAGTCACCTTACAATTTGTAACCTTCAGACTTCCTTCTGACGCAAATAAAGATAAGCTTTCTCCTGGTCTCTTGTATGCTCGTGCATTCAAAGCCACACCATCAACATAAATTGTCGCAATTGTATCGTCCACGATCATACGGATATTGTATTTCTTTCCAGGAATCAGATCAAGCGGTCTTTCCAGTCCGATGTTCTGATTTGCTGGCCATGGCCAGTTCGGTTTCTTCTCGAATACATAACGGTTCTCTGTAGTATTAAATACAAACTGGTAAGATTCTGCTTTGTCCTCGTCCTCATAAAATCTCACGCCAAATGTTCTTGTGCCTTCAGAAAATTCCACATCTGCTTCGAATTTGAAAATGTCACCGGTATTTCTTCCAACAACTACTTCTGAACTCTTAGTTGGTGTATCGATAACGAAATCATCCTTCTTTTCCTCTTTGTCAAAAGCATTCCATACTGTTTCCGGAATTCTTACACCAAGAGTACCATCCTCTTTCTGGTATACCTCATGCGCCATAAAGGTTCCTGCCCAGATGAAGTTTTCGTCATCATCATCTTTGTCTTTCGTTGCAACCCATCCAAACAGAATTCTCTGTCCATTCAGCTCAAAAGTACGTCCTGCATAATAAGCTCTGCCATCAAATGCATCATCCTTCGGTGCGATCCATGGACCATTCAGGCTCTTGCTCATACGGTAAACCATTTTGCTTCTGTCACTGTATTCAGTCACAATGTGATACCACCAGTCACCGATTTTAAACAGGTCTGGCATTTCATGCATGGTATAAAGATCCGGTGCCCAGAAATCGCCTTCAAACTTCCAGTTTTTCAGATCCTTGGATGTAAACTTAACAGTTCTTCCTGTCTGTCTTGTTTTCGGTCCCTGCAGTCTTGCTCCAAGAATCAGTAAGTACTGATCATTTTCTTCATCACGGATCACCCATGGATCTCTCCAGTCATCTGGATCATAGCCTTCCTGTGGGGTAAAGGTAAGAGCATCCTGAGTTTTGTGCCAGGTAACCAGATCATCACTATATGCATGCATCAGTACCTGAGACGGTTTTCCAAGAGCTGGATAATCACGGTTGTAACCAGTGTAGAAAATATGATACTGTCCTTCTGCTTCAAAAACGCTTCCTGCGAAAATAAACTGATCCTGCTCTTCGTCAGTTCCTCTTGGAATTGCCACACCACAGTCTTCGTAGTGAACAAAATCCGAGGTTGTTGCTAAATCCCAGCCAAATGGCTCTCCAAATGGTCCCGGTTTTCTGGTATCTCTCTGATGATATAAATAGAATTTATCCCCATGTCCGAATGGCATACAATCGCCGAACCAGGTTTCCGGAAACTGATAGTATAATTTCTGCATAATAATATATTCTCCTTTTCTTTACAGGCATATATCTGCCCTTAATCTGTAAATTTTATTTAAATACTCATCCCTTCACAGCACCGGCTGTCATACCTGCAAGCATCTTCTTGCTGCTGAAGAAATAGAAAATAAATACTGGAAGTACTGTAACTGTTATTGCCGCAAAGGTTGCGCCCCAGTCAGTCAGTCCCATACTTCCCACGAAGTCATTCAGACCCAGTGTAATTGTTTTCATATCTGTTGATCTTGTAAATGTATAAGCATTGATATATTCATTCCAGCAGAAAACAGCCTGCATGGTAGCTACGGTAATGATAGAGTTCAAGGACATTGGAACTACCATTTTGAAAAAGCAGCCCATTGGAGAACATCCGTCAATAATAGCTGCTTCCAGCATTTCCTCCGGGAAGAATTTGTTAAAGGAATAAAACAGCTGGATGGAATAGGACAATGAAAATGCAATCTGCGGTAAAATAATTGCCGGATATGTATTGATCAGTCCCATTTTATTAAAGATACTGAACAAGGGAATCAAGGCAACCTGCATAGGAAGCATTAATCCAAGCAGGAAATAGTTCAGGATTACTTTTCTTCCTTTGAATTTAATTTTACTAAGTGCAAATCCAGCCATCAGCGCAAATAAAAGTAATGGAACTAATACACCGATCAAAACGATAATACTGTTTTTAAAATAAGTCAGCATATGGCTCTTTGTAAAAACATTAATAAAGTTTGTTAATACCCACTTAGATGGAAGTGCATATGCCGGAAGCTTTCTGAAATCATCCAGGGATTTAAAGCTGGAGGTAAATACATAGAAGAAGGGGTACACCTGCATAATAACCAGGAGTAACGCAATGACCCATTTAATAATACCTGAAATGGAAACTTTTTTCTTTTTCATTCATCTTCCCCCTCTCCTGAAAATTTACGGAATAATAAACCAACTACCATACAAATGATTACGATCATAATGGCTACAGAACTTCCGTATCCATACTTCATACTGCTGAATGCCTGTTTATACATGTAAGTTGTCATAAGCTCAGAAGCATTTCCAGGTCCGCCATGTGTCAGCAGATATGAGAATTCAAAGGATCTTAAGGATCCATTTAATACCAGAAGACAGTTTGCAATGATAACCGGTTTGATGTATGGGATTTTTACATACAGATATTCCTGCCATACTGCTGCTCCGTCAATCAATGCTGCCTCACCCAGTTCATCCGGTACTCCGATCAGTGCTGCATAGAAAATAACCATATACAGACCGAGATATTTATAAGCCTCTACAAATGCTGTTACATACAAAGAAATCTGAGGATTTGATATCCACTCCATGAACTTAAATGAAGGATTCACAAATGATAAAATCTGATTTATGATTCCAATCGGTGTTACAGAAAACAGCTTTGTAAAAATCTGACAGATTGCAACAGATGAAATTACTACCGGAATGTAGTACAAGGTCTGTAAAGCAACTCTTCCTTTTTTGATTCTGGAAAGAAGGATTGCAAACAACAAACCTCCAAATACCTGAATTGCCACATTGATAATGGTATAAATAATCGTATGCCATACTGTAGAGCGGAACACCGTATCCTGGGTTAAAAGCTCCGCATAATTCTTAAATCCTACAAATACTTTCTCGCCTACACCACTCCAGTCAAAAAAGCTGTAATAGCCTGCCCATACAATGGACACAATAACAAATGCAGTATAGATAAGGAATGCAGGAAAAAGGAACATGAAAATTACTGATTTTTTTCCAAATGCTTTCTGCATAAGATTCCCTCCTCTTCTTTCTTTAAAAGAGACTGACGATTAATCCGCCAGTCTCATTCCTGCATGCTTAAAATTCTTTATTTAACAAAAGAATCACAGGTTTCAATAAATTCATCTGGTGTGGTAATTCCCTGTGCCAGTTTCTGCTGTTCATCAACGATTTTAGTCAGCACATCAGAATCAAGTTTATCATCCCAGGAAGTCCATGCTGTTTCTGCGTTCTCGAACATTGGCTGAGTGTCATAGTACAGCTGCGGAAGTCCTTCTGGAAGAGAATCTTCTTTAAATGGAGAGAATACATGTGCCTGAGTGTAGCAAGCGTCTGAGAAGTTCTCGCACATGTAGTCAAAGAATTCCTGCATTGTATCATCATATGTAGCCTTATTGAATCCTTCTGCAAATCCAGCATGAATCGGTACATTTGTAGACATATTGTCCATTCCTTCTGTATCCGGTACCGGGAAGAATCCAAGTTCTCCATTATCATACATTTCTTCTGCCAGGCTGATCTGTCCGGAACCAGTATAGAAGATTGCTCCTGTACCACCGAAGAACAGGTTGCATGCGGATGTGAAGTCTACACTTGCAAATCCAGGCTCAAAATATCCTTTTGTTCCAAGATCAGAAAGAAGATTTACTGCATATTTTGCAGACTCGTTCTCACTAAAGGAATCTGTTCCTGCCTGATATCCCTGGATAAATTCAGGACCTGTTACTCTCCATGGAGAGAAGGAAAGATATCTCATAAGCTGCCATGCATCAGAGCCACCTACGATTACCGGAATCTCACCCTGATCTGCGATTTTCTGGCAGTCCTCTTCAAACTCTTCCCAGGTTGTAGGAGCATCTGTGATTCCTGATTTTTCAAAAATATCTTTTCTATACATAAAGTATTCGCAGTACAATCCCTGTGGGAACAAATATAAATTTCCATCATCTGCATCGGTAAGGAAATCACGAATTGCTCCGTTTAATTTATCTGCATATCCGTTTCTCTCTAACTCTGCACCTACATCAACCAGAGCATCAATATCCTTGCAGGCTGCAGAAAGTGTTCCATTCGGGCATCCAAAGATGTCTGGAAGTGTATCACTGTTGATGTACATCTGCAGCTTTGTGAAATAGTCCTGCATATCGTTTACAAGTTCAATTTCATAATCCAGGCCTTTCTCGTCACAGAAGTTTTTTAGAAGATAGTCAAAGGTCTGAAACTGCTCTGTTGATTCCGTTCCTTTTAACAGTGCAGTAATCTTGGTTCTCTCGCTGTCTGCTGAAGCTGTTAACGCCCCCATTCCTGTCATAAGACCAGCTGTCATAGCTGCTGTCAACGCCAGAGATACCATTTTTCTCATTTTTTTCATTTCATTTTCCTCCTTTTATTTTAGGTTTCCTCGCTTTTGATGATTTTATTTTACCTTCTGGTGCTTTTATAAACAATTGGAAATAAACGTAAAAATGGGAGATTTGTACACAGTTTCCTTTTGTGCACAAATCTCCCATTGCTTTTAGATATGTTTACGGAACTCATTAGGGGTAATGCCGTATCGCTTTTTAAACACCTTAATGTAATATCCGAAATCCTTATATCCTACCATTTCTGCTATTTCATATTGCTTATAGCGATCATCTGCTATCAGCTTCTCCACATGCTTAAAACGCACATCTGTCAGATATTCCAGAAAGCTTTTTCCTGCATATTTCTTCAGAAGCCGGCTGATATAGGTTCGGCTTACATGAAACTTTTCTGTAAGATCATCCATTGAAATATCTGTAGCAAAATTTTTCTCAATGTATGATAATATACTTTGAACCAGTTTCTGGTTTCGTTCATCTGAGCCTTCTGTATTCTGCTTGATCAAAGTCCCAAACAGATTAAACATACAGGTCAGAACTTCTTCTGTAGTTTCACATTGGGAAATACGCTTTACTCCATCCTGCAATACAGAAAAATTCCAGTTTTTATTGTGTATTTCACTGTCTACTGCACAGGTGTACGGAAACTTCATGCATCCGAACAGCAGATCCATTGCTGCAAATTTTACAGCCTCCCCATCCTCCGGTGCTTTGGCAAACAGCTGACGCAATTCATCTTCCGCTTTTTCGAAGCTCTCCTGAAACAGAGTCATCATAAAATGCATTCTTTCTCCCGGTGTAATTACAAAATCCTTCTGTTCTTCATATTGCAGGTCTTCATATTTCAGAATAATGTTCGCTCCAAGATAAATACACTGTCTGCAGGCCTTCTGGGCTTTTCGGTACTGGGCATTTGCCTGATACTCATCTTCTGAAATATCACTGATTCCAAAATTCATATATGCCTTCAGATACCGTTCCACTTCTTCCTGAATTTTTCCACAGGCCTGAAGTGCAAGATCCATACATTTCTGATTTTCTTCCTCTTTCGCAAACAAAAGTATGAAGTTATACTCAGCTGTAGCCGTATTATAATCACTCAACACCTGTATGTTGTAATTGTTGAAAATTTCCTCAAAAATATTAATACAGGCAAATTCTTCAATCCATTTGTCGCCTTCGTGAAGTTGTTTTTCCCCAACTACCTTTCTTCCAACACATACAATGTATTTTTCGATGGTCAGCTTAAGGGATTTCGCCTGCTCCTGCACCACACCTTTTCCCTGGATCCTTCCATAGAGAAGATTCCCTGCAAATTTAGATCTCAGCTCTGGTACAGACTGATTAAAATATTTCTGTAAATCCCGAACCTCCTGCTGTTCATCTTTTTTTGCATGTATCTCTTCTGCAAGCCGGGCTGCCATATTTTTTAATTCCTCATAGTCAATTGGCTTCAGCAGATATTCCTTCACGCCAATAGTGATTGCTTTTTGAGCATAGGCAAAGCTGTCGTAACCTGTCAGGATTACAATAACCGTATCCGGATACATCTCGTGAGCCCGCTCCGCAAAATCCAGACCATCCATTCCGGGCATCCGAACATCTGTAAGAATCAGATCCGGCTTTATATGCTCCAGCTTTTCCAGTCCCTCCAGACCATTTTTCGCAGTAGCTGCTACCTGATATCCATAATCAGACCAGGGAAAAGAACACAAGCCATCCAGAATAATATACTCATCATCCAATATCATTACCTGAAGTTCCATTTTCCATAATCTCCTTCGCTTTTTTCAAAGGAATTTCCAGCACTACCAGAGTTCCCTTCTCCTGTTCCGATGTGATCGTCATTTTTGCTTTTCCGTGATATACATATTCCAGACGTTTCTGCACTGCATAAATGCCCAGATTCGTATGTGTTCTTTCTGCCTTATGTTCCGGCTCTTCCTCCATGTTCATAAGGGTTTTCAGCTTTTCTGCAGATATTCCCACACCGTCATCCTTTACTTTGAATACTGCTATACCATCCTGAACTTCTCCTGAAATATAGAGGAAGCAGTCCCAGGTGGCATTTTCAACTCCATGAACGACCGCATTTTCAACCAGCGTCTGTATTACCATCTTAGGAATTTCCAGTTCGTTCAGTTCCTCGTCTACCTCAATATACGAAGTAAATTTATCTCCATATCTTGTTTCCTGAATAAAAAGATAGTCTTCAATGTATTTCAATTCTTCTTTCACACGTACCATGCTTCGTTTATTACTAATACTTGCCCGCATAAGATTGCTGATTGCAGTTACCATCCGGCAGATATTTTCTTCCCCTTTTTTTCTAGCCATCCAGTTAATGGTATCCAGTACATTGTAAAGAAAATGCGGATTGATCTGTGCCTGCAATGCTTGAAATTCTATATCTTTATTTACCATTTCCATCTCGACGATCTGCTTCAGCAGCTTTTCAATCTTCTCAATCGTCTGATTGAAAACAGAATTCATCGCTCCGATTTCATCTGTTCGTTCTTCCGGGAGGCGCACTGAGAAATCTCCTTTGGCAAATTTTTTCATGGCATTACTGGTTCGTTCAATAGGTCTTGTAATTCCACGCGCCATAATATTTGCAAGAAATACACATAGCAGAATGCTGATTCCGATTAACAACACAGTGGTTTTTTCCAGTTCCCTAGCCGTTTTCTGCAAAAAGCTGGTAGGAATCATTCCCACAACCGTAAGTCCTGTATCTGAGCTTGTCTGGTAAACGAGATTGTAAGCTTTCCCGTCCAGATTAAGCCGAAGGTTTCCGGAATTTCCATTAATCTGATCCACCCATTTCTGATCCTTCAAATCTTTATTTTCACCGACACTTTCCAGCAGAATGTTGTTATCCTGATCCAGTAAAAATATATGAGCAAACAGGGACTCCTGTGCTGTAAGCGTCATTTTCTTCAGATAGCTGATTTTTATAGAAGCCCGCAAAACTCCAAGAGGTTCCATAGTCAATACATCTTTTATCTGTTTAGCCATATAAATCAGATTTTCGTCCGCTGCATTATAGTAAACACAACGTCCATTTGCATTTTCTGCCATTGTGCAGGAAATTTCGGAGCTTTCTTCATTGATTCCTCTGTCATTGGAAAGAAGATGGTTTGCACCATTATATCCGTACAGCTGAATATCATTCATATATATGCTCGTATATCCCTGCAGCAGCAGACGTCTGATCTGACCTGCCCTTGAATAATAAGAATAAAGCTCGGAACCGTCAGATTTATATGGTTCATCTGATTCCAGTTCTGCCTGTACAATACTATTATTCGCGATATACTCAAATGAATTTTCCACCATATCGAAATAATGATCCAGATTAACAGACAGCTCATTAATCACTCCTGCCGATTGTTTCACAGTCTGCTCTGTTACAATTTCAGATGCAGACATAAACTGGAAAAAGCTGGTTGCCAAAAGCACAACCAACGTAATGCCTAGTGTACAATACAGATATTTTCTCTGAATTGAAAGATTCAGAAACCATTTTTTTAACTTTTTCATTTTTCCATCCACCTTATAAAAGCCGGTACATTGTTTCAGGCAATGTACCGGCTTCCTGTTATAAATATCCTTTATAAGTACTGACTGAATTCAACCTTCTCTTTGTTCGGTCCTTCAATAGTGAAAAACTTTACTCCATTTTCCCAGAATGGTAAAAAATGAATACTGTCCTGTGTGGTATTCAAACCAGCCTGGTTAATGTACTGATAAATTTCTTCTATATCCTTAACATCGAGTGCAACATGATCAATTGCACCAACCCGAAGGACTGCTGCATGATTCTCATATGTTTCTACAACCAGAGTTCCAAGCTTCAGAAATACAACCTTCTCGTCCGCCTCTTCATTAACTGTTTCAAAAGCTGTTTCAAAACCCAGTTTATGGTAAAAATCTACAGTTTTATCAATATCATTTGTTGGAATTCCAATATGCTGAACACCTGTTGAATAGTTTTTCAAATCCATTTTCGTTTCCCCCTTAAACTCTGTTAAAAAATATGTTTTGTCCAATAGCTTTTTAACAATATACGCACAAGTTTTCTTGTTTGTCAAGATTTACGCTTGTTCAAAATCCAAAATCCTCATAATCCTCTGGCAGAAATCTGTGATAAATGAAATGGAATCCCTCATCCTTAAAGCAGTAATAATAGGTATCATCTGCCTTATCCAGGAAACGGATATAGAAATCAAATTCTCCATTGTCCATTTCCTGACTTTCTGTTTTTTCCCAGTAAGAAGTAAACAGGTCAAGTAATTTCACCTTTGTGCAGTCATGCTTCTGAACCAGTTCGATGAGCACTTTGATAAATTCATTCTCTTTCATATTCTCATGCACATAAACGCTTCCAGGCTCCGGAATATAAAAACAGAATCTGTCCCCTTTATGAGACACCGCCACATTTCCCAGCTTGGAAGTCAGCTCTTCCGGCAGATTCTGCAGACGAGCCAACATTTCTTCTGCACTGTCCTGCACAGAAAAAAAATGATTTAGGGAAGATAGCGGATAATATAAGTGAATCTTCTCTTCCTTAAAGCCAAGCTTAGCCTGTTCTTCCTTTATTACATCTATTAAACTATTTTCCAGCTTCTTAAATCCAGTCATAAGTTCTCCTACTTCCACTAAAAAGCGGCCTTACATCCCATTCTTTCAGCTGAATGCTTCCGCTGCTTTTTCAATCAATTGACAATTTTCTTCTATTATGAGTGTTTTCTTTGCTTTTTTATAACAAAAATCACAATTATATAATGTTTCGTTTCAGTCTTTCATATTCTACCATACTTCCAGGTTCGCCGCAACTTACTTTTTCACTTTATAAACCACATACTCATGACTGAAATGATACCCCAGTTTCTCTGCCAGTCCTACTGACATTTTGTTGGCTGCATCCCAGTTTGGATAAAGCCCGCGTTTGTCACACTCCAGAAACAGCCGCGCCGCTCCGATATATGCAAGACCTTTTCTCCGGTAGTCCTCACGGGTTACTACCTCAATTTCAATTCCACCATGACATCCAAGATTCTCGTCACTTCTTCTGCCATAACCAGAATAAGAGGAAATTCCGGCGACTACTTCCCCGCCCGTTAAAATGCAAACACCAAGTCCATACTCTTTGTATTGACTATAGCTTTCGTAGTTTGCTGTCAAATCCTTACTCCACTGTGTATCTCTGCAAATTTCAAAAAGCTCCTGATCGATCAGTCTCATCTCATACTCTCCTGGCAAACTCTGTGCTACCTTCTGAAGCTGCTTTAAATCAAAGATTCCAGGTTCCTTTTTGATTGCATAACGGATCGCTTTCTCTGCCTTCTCCCCGTAACATTCCACAATCATCTGTGCCCAGTCATCATTTTGCGGAACCAGAATCACTTCCTCTGATGCACTGTTTGTCAAAGCTCCGGAAATGATCTCTGATTTTGGTTTTCCACTCAGGAAGCAGAAATCCCCAAGCATAACAACACCACTCTCCGGTTTTTCCAGAGAATCCACATAGATTTTTCCCATCACTCCCTGCAATGCGGACCAGACTACACTATCCTGCCAGCCTGCAAAAAGAGCAGTGGCTCTGCCCGTTTCTTTTAATTCATAAATCATATTCATCCCCCTTACGTAAATCAGGCGAGAGACCTTTGCCCCTCGCCATCCTTGCTTAATTCATTTATCCAAACAGACTTGTCGGTGACAGCACCATATATGAAAGTCAAAGTCAGCTGTTCCACGCCTGCGAAACGCTTTAGAACGTATTTGAAAAATGCTCTACGGTTCTATATATTTATCATTTGAAAAAGTGTACCCATTCTTATATTTCACCGTTAAATAGAATGTCTCTTTTCCATCTGTAACCTTTACAAAACAAACATTATTATCATCAAATTTGTCGGTAATGTCAATACTCTGATTGTGAAAATAAACCCATACGCTTCCATCATCTTTATATTCTACATCCGGGGAATTAATTTCTTCCATAAGTTCTTCCGCTGTAAGGGCGCGCTGAGTTCCGTCAGCATCAATAGATACTCCACCGCCACCGGTCTGCTGAAGTGTGCCATCCTCATTATAGTATTCCATGGTATAAGTACCGTCATTGGAAACATCTAAGGTCGCCTGCGTCTGATCGCCATGGAGCCATATCTGAACCGTGCGCTGGATACCTCCAACATTCGCTGCATATGCAGTACCTGTTCCTCCAAGGATAATACAGCCTGCAATCACTGCAGCTGCAGTTTTCATTTTTGTTCTTTTCTGTAATTTTGCCATATTTTCAACCTCCTGTAATGAGCCCTTTGAAGTCTGCAATACGGAAAAAGCTTTTTTATATTTTTCACCATTCGTCATTTTCCCATTCCTCCTTTAAAGAATCCTTAAGCAAGGCTCTTCCCCTGGAAAGCCGAACCTTTACATTGCTTTCTGAAAGCTTCAGGATTTCGGCTATTTCCCTGACGAGATAATCTTCGTAATAAAACAAGTGAATCACAATGCGGTACTTGTCCGGAAGCTTCATTACCTCTTCAAACAAATCTCTTGACTGGGAATCTGGAAAAGAAAGAGTTTCCATATAATCCTCCAGAGAGCATTTATTTTTCTTCCAGAAAGTCCTGTTTATATTTTTCGCCTTATTGATAACCACACGAAGGAGCCATGCCCGGATGTGCTGCTCATTTTCAAATTCTTTTCTACTGGTGTAATACTGAACAAACGTCTCCTGAACAGCATCCTCCGCATCCATCTGATTCTGACAGATATTAAACGCTGCGGTGAAAAGATTGTTCTGGTAGAGCTGGATCAGCTGTTGAACTGGTTGTCTCATGAGAACTCCTCTGGCTGCTGATCAGTATGAAAAGCAGCGGTCTGTTATTTTCTTGTATCGGGTACCTTCACTAATTATACAAATAAAGAGGGAGAAAGGTTACAAAAAATTTTAACTTTTCACATCCAATGAATTATGCTAAAATACAGCCAAAACATACTTTAAGGGGGCTTTTTCATGGAATTTCAGACACTTATTGAGAACAGAAGATCTGTGCGTAAGTACAGTTCCCATACAAACGTTACCAAAGAGCAGATACAGCAGCTTGTACAGGTCGCTTTGGAAGCGCCATCATGGAAGAATACAGAAACCGGTCGTTATTACTGTGTTTTATCCGAGGATATGAGTCAGAAGCTTCGTAAAGAATGCCTGTGTTACGCGAATAACGATGTAAAAACTGAGCATGCAGCTTTGATTGTCACTACCTTCGTACATAACCGTGCCGGTTTCCAGACAGACGGCACTCCGGATAATGAGATTGGAAATGGATGGGGCTGTTATGACCTTGGTCTTCAGAATGAAAACCTGATTCTGAAAGCTACAGAGCTTGGTCTTTCCACTCTGATCATGGGACTTCGGGATGGGGATAAAATTCGCGAAATGCTTTCTATTCCGGAAAGTGAAACCATTGTTTCCGTTATTGCTGTAGGAAAAGCTGATGAGGAGCCCAGCCGTCCGAGACGCAGAGAGTTGGAGGATGTTCTGAAGTTCTTTTAAAACGTGTTTGAAAAGGCTTTCTGCAAGATGTGTGTTACAATTTGTGGGAACGATTTTGAGGGCACGCTATAGTACAAAAATAACTTGACATTAAAGCAATCACAAGAATAATATGAAGATAAATAAAAATCAGAAATGAGGAATTTTATGGAAAAATCAACAGTATATTTCACCGACTTCCGCTGCAAGGTCGGCACAAGCCAGCTGGACAAGCTGAAAAAACTGTGCATTGCAGCCGGAATCAAAGACATTGATATGGATGGTAAATTCGTGGCCATCAAAATGCATTTCGGAGAACTTGGAAATCTTGCTTTCCTGCGCCCCAATTATGCAAAAGTAGTAGCCGATCTTTGTAAGGAGCTTGGAGGAATGCCGTTTCTTACTGACTGTAACACCCTTTATCCGGGAAGCCGCAAAAATGCTCTGGAGCACATGGATTGTGCGAATCTGAATGGCTTTAACACCATCACTACAGGCTGTCAGATCATTATCGGTGACGGACTTCGCGGTACCGATGACGTGGAGGTTCCTGTAGAAAATGCAGAATACTGTCCTACTGCCAGAATCGGCCGTGCTGTAATGGACGCTGACATATTCATCAGTCTTACTCATTTCAAGGGACATGAAGCCACCGGTTTCGGCGGCGCAATCAAGAATATTGGTATGGGCTGCGGAAGCCGTGCAGGAAAAATGGCTCAGCACAATAGTGGTAAACCAGTTATCGAAACAGACCTTTGCCGCGGCTGCAAACGCTGTGCAAAGGAATGCGGAAGTGACGCTATTACATATCCTGAGAAAAAAGCGGTCATTGATTATGAGAAATGTAAGGGTTGCGGCCGTTGTATCGGTGCCTGCAGCTTTGATGCAATTCACAACCCGCACAGCAATTCCAATGAGCTTCTCTGCCGTAAGATGACAGAGTATGCACAGGCAGTCTGTCATGGACGCCCATGCTTCCATATCGCTCTGGTTCAGGACATCAGCCCGAACTGTGACTGCCACGGCGAAAATGATGCTCCGATTCTTCCGGATATTGGAATGTTCGCAAGCTTCGATCCCATTGCTCTTGATCAGGCCTGCGTAGATGCATGTCTTGCTGCGGAGCCAATCCGCAACAGCCAGCTTGGTGACAACCTTGCGAAACCAGAATGGCATTGCCACCACAACCACTTTATGGATTCCAATCCGAATGTAGAGTGGGAAGCAACTCTGGATCATGGACAGAAGATTGGACTTGGAACAAGAAGCTATGAACTGAAGAGAATTTAATTAATAAACAGCTGCCACATTATCAAAACACTTTGAACAATGCGGCAGCCGTTTAACTTTAACCTTTTTTTGCCAGATACCTTTTAATCAAAAAGGAGCAGAAATATGGAAATGTATAAATGCCATTTTCTATTCCCACATTGCTGTCAGCCAGTTTTATTCCCCACTTAATATCGCTGTAACTTTCATTATCAATCAGTTTTCTTAAAGATTTTGAGCGATTTTTATTTGCCTTTACTTCAACCGGAACCAGTTCATCTTTTGTCCTGACAAAAAAATCTTCTTCCAAAGTTGCATTTTCTTTTTTGTAATAATATAATCCTAAAATACATAGTCTCACCCCTTCAAGAAAAGTCATCACGTTTTATAAGCTTTTATTCGCAATTTTCTCACGTTTTTCATTACTATCTTAACACAAAAATCACGTTTTATGTGCATTAAATTATTTAGACCTATATCCGCTTTCCTTACAACCACAATCAGACCAGGCAGAAAGCCGCCAGCATATAAACCAACACACGGACCAAACAAATCACGCTACTGGTGTTCCAAACAAATACTGGTAACACAAAAAGTTCCGGTAACCGATGTCTTTCCACCGTTTACCGGGACTTTTTATGGTTTCTTTTTAAGCTTCTTCCACGATTTTCACACCCCATGCAGGCATTTGGAGAGCGGTGCCATTTTCTACGGCGGTGTTTTCTAACAGCTCTATGCCATTTTTATAATCATAAGGCATTTCCAGTTCCATACCAGAATAATTCAAGAAATAACAAACAGTTTTTCCCAGATCATTCAAACCTTTTCGCACAATAATTGGGTAGTGGTATTCTGGGATTTCTACGCCTGCTTCCGGGAGCACGGCTTTATAAACGGACTTCAGGGTTTCCTCGTCTGTCATGCAGCCGATGTATACGGCCTGGCCTTTTCCGTAGTGGTTTCGGGTGATAGCGGCGTAATCTTTCCAATTATAGTGCTCGTAAGATGCCAGCACTTCTGCTCCTTCCGAAACCAGAAGCTCCATAAATACATTCGCAGCTGGGTGTGCATTGCCTTTCTGATCTGTTTTTTCCGGAATGACTTCCCCTGTTAAGCCTACATTTTTCGGGAAAGTGAACTGATCGTAATGGACTCCGAAGCAGTTGCTCAGAATATGTGGCTGCACCTGATGACTTACCTTCACATTTTCATTTGCAAAAGCAGTTTTAAAGGATGCAATCAGGGTTCCGCCATTTTCCACATACTGTTTTAACCGTATGAGAAGCTCATCAGGTGCCGCATACAGGGCTGGTACTACAATTGCTTTATATTGCTCCAGATTCTCGGACTCTGGCCAGATGAAATCGCATTCTACGTTCATGTGATACAGAGTATCGTACATCCAACGCATAACGTCATTATAATAGATACTCTTAGCATCCGCGCCGGGTGCCTGTTCCTGGATTCGGAACCAGTTCAGGGCAGTAAGCGCTTCATTGCTGACCAGTACTGCCACTTCATTTTTCTTCTTCAGATTAACCAGATGTTTTCCAAGGCGGGCAAACTCGTTACCAATTGTGCAGGCTTCCCTGTAAGTGGCATTTTCCTGGAAATCATGGCTGAGCAGGCCTTTCCAGTATGTCTCAAAAGAATTATGGATGGAATGCCAGTGCCAGTACATCACGCTGTTTGCGCCAGATGCCAGGTGACTGTATGCCTGTAGTCTCAACTGTCCTTTATATGGTGTCCATCCAGGAAATCCCTGTGCTTCGGTTTCAATTACCAGATAGTTGTCCTGTTTCAGGGATCGGATCAGATCTCCGCCGAATGCAATTTCTGCGCCAGTGAGGTCATCCTGTGTAGGATGGTAAATATCGGTTCCTGCAATTGTCAGGCACTGGGACGCATGAAAATGGTTTACATAAGGCTGAATGCCATAGGAATATCCACGCCACTCAAAATCCAGATTATGGGTTACAAACTGGTCTTCTCTTCTATATTCATTTACAATATCAGCCTGCCAGCCGAGGAATTTGTCCACCAGAGTTCTCTGGAATTTCTCAAATTCTGCGCCAAGGCTTCCATTGATCGTACCACGCACATCTGGAAAATCCTCCCATGCATTAATTCGATTGCTCCAATAATCCAGCCCGAATTCGTAATTCAGGGCATCCAGATCATCATGGAATTTTTCACGAATATATTTCACAAACTGCTCCTGCACGTTTTTTCCAGCAGTTCCGTAATATTTCGTCTCATTATCCAGCTGGAAGCCGATGACGCACTTTCTATGTGCTGTGCGCTTCATCAGTTCTCGGATTACACGCTCCGCATAGAACAGGTACACCGGATGGGTAATGTCCATGATCTGACGGGCACCGTAAATACCTCTTCCTCTTACTGTTTCAGCCAGTACATCCGGATGCGCCTTCACCATCCATGTAGGCACAGCATAGGTAGGCGTACCGATAATCACATTGATTCCTGCCTCTTCCATGGCATCCATTACTCTTTCCACATGGGAAAAATCAAATACTCCTGGCTGCGGCTCGCAAGTGCTCCAGGTAGACTCGGCAATTCGAACGGTATTGATTCCCGCTTTTTTCATCATTTCCACATCTTTATCCAGGCGGTCATACGGCATATACTCATCATAATATGCTACTCCATAAAGAAGTTCTTTCATGTTCATCCTCCATTATTTTTTATGGCATTATATCTTAGCTTGTAACTTATCTCAAATATAGTATAATTATTACAAATAATCAATTTCGATTTCGTCTATACAAATAAACTCAGAAATGGAGTACCTGATATGAAAAATAATTTTTCTCCCAGTTCCAACACTGCCAGCCTTTTTTCCTGGTTTGTGCGGCACTGGAAACAGTTACTGGCGGCAATTGTAATACTAAGCGCGATTGCCTTTGCCTGCCATAAGCTTTATCTTTTTTATCCTTACCTGAATCTGCCCCATGTAACTGCTGCCGATCTGGACGCCCTTGATCTGGATGGTTACGACAAGGTGATGTTTGTGGCGCACCCAGATGATGATTTGCTCTGGGGTGGACGGCACTTGATTGAAGACGATTATCTGGTAGTGTGTATGACCCGTGGAAATGATCCGGTTCGAAGCGCAGAATTTAAATCCGTAATGGAAGCTACCGGGGACAAATATCTGATTCTTTCCTACCCGGACAAAATCGGAAAAGATCGCAGCAGCTGGAACTACTGGAAAAAAGATATGGAAGCAGATATTACCACCGTTCTGAACTATAAAGATTGGAAACAGGTTGCCACTCACAACGCAGACGGCGAGTACGGCCATCACCACCACCAGATGACTCACCAGCTTGTAGCAGAAGCCTATAAAGAGACAGACTGCAATGCTGATTTCTATTCTTTTGGAACGTATTATGTAAACGACAAGGTTCCCTACGACCTTGAAGAAATGCCTAAAGATCTTTATATACAGAAGCGCAAGCTGGCAAAGCTCTATGTCAGTCAGCGGACTACCGTAAGGAAAATGTATCATATGCTGCCCTATGAGTACTGGCAGAAAGAAGATTTCTGATCTTATATAAAAAGCTGTGTCTATGCCAGAATTTATTTATCCTGGCATGAACACAGCCTTTATTATTTCTTATAATTTTTTTCGCAAAATGAATCTGCCCTTATTTATTTCTCAGCAGCCTCGCTCTTGGTTACAGTAACCTTATCCAGATGCCAGATATCATCTACATACTCCTGGATGGTTCTGTCAGAGGAGAATTTACCACTGCATGCAGTGTTCAGAAGTGCCATCTTCGCCCACTTCTTCTCATCTTTGTAAGCTGCCTCCACTCTCTTCTGAGCCTCAGCATAGGATCTGAAGTCTCCGAGAATGAAATACTGGTCTGCTCTGGAGCAGTTCTTAGTATTCAGAAGAGAATCATAGATATCTCTGAACAGCTCTGTATCGCTGGAGAAGGTTCCATTGATCAGCTGCATCAATACCTGACGGATCTCAGCATCTGTATTGTAGATAAAGTCTGGATCGTATCCGCCATGGTTCTCATAGTTAATGATCTGGTCAGCGCTCATACCGAAGATGAATGCGTTCTCCTGACCAACTTCCTCAACGATCTCTACGTTTGCACCGTCCATGGTTCCAAGTGTAGGAGCACCATTCAGCATGAACTTCATGTTACCTGTACCGGAAGCCTCTTTACTTGCAGTAGAAATCTGCTCGGAAACATCTGCTGCTGCAAAAATCAGCTCAGCATTAGATACTCTGTAATTCTCAATAAATACAACTTTGATCTTGCCGCCAATTGATGGATCATTGTTTACAACATCTGCTACGCAGTTGATCAGTTTGATGATCTTTTTCGCACGCTCATATGCTGCAGAAGCTTTTGCACCAAAGATGAAGGTTCTTGGATAGAATTCCATCTCCGGATGTAATTTAATCTGGTTGTACAGATAGATTACATGAAGGATATTGAGAAGCTGTCTCTTATACTCATGAAGTCTCTTAACCTGTACATCGAAAATGGAGTGAGGATCAACTTCAACACCATTGTGCTCCAGGATATATTTTGCAAGACGCTGTTTGTTCTGGAATTTAATGTTCATAAACTCCTGAAGAGCCTTCTCATCGTCAGCATATACCTTCAGCTTGCTGATCTGGGAAAGATCTGTGATCCAGTCTGGTCCAATATGGTCTGTAATCCATGCAGCAAGATTCTGGTTTCCGTGAAGAAGGAAACGTCTCTGAGTGATACCGTTGGTTTTGTTATTAAATTTCTCTGGCATCATCTCATAGAAATCTTTTAACTCCTGCTTTTCCAGAATCTCAGTATGAAGTCTTGCAACACCATTTACAGAGAAGCCTGCAACGATTGCAAGGTGAGCCATCTTAACCTGTCCGTCATAGATGATTGCCATCTTTTTGATTTTCTCATAGTTTCCAGGATATTTATTCTGTACTTCAATGATGAAACGACGGTTGATCTCTTCGATGATCTGATATACACGTGGAAGAAGTCTGGAGAACAGCTCGATCGGCCATTTCTCAAGAGCCTCAGCCATAATGGTATGGTTGGTGTAAGCAACACATTTGGTAGTTACAGCCCAGGCATCATCCCAGCCAAGACCTTCCTGATCCATAAGAAGACGCATAAGCTCTGCAACTGCCATAGTCGGATGAGTATCGTTCATCTGGAATACGACTTTCTCGTGGAGCTTCTTAATATCATTATGTGTTTTCTTATATTTCTCGATTGCAGCCTGAATACTTGCAGATACGAAGAAGTACTGCTGTTTCAGACGAAGCTCTTTACCGGACATTTTATTATCGTTCGGATAAAGAACGTTTACGATATCCTTTGCGAGGTTCTCCTGCTCAACGGCTTTCTTGTAATCACCTTTGTCAAAGGAATCAAATCCAAACTCTTCGATAGCAGCAGCATCCCAGATACGAAGTGTATTTACTACATTGTTCTCATAACCAACGATCGGCATATCGTATGGGATTGCCTTTACTGCCTGATATCCTTCATGGACAAATTTGTTCTGGCCGGTTGCCTGGTCATATTCAACTCTTACATATCCCCCGAAATGTACCTCTTTTGCGTACTCCGGACGACGAAGCTCAAATGGATAGCCTTCTTCAAGCCATGCATCCGGAACCTCAACCTGGTATCCGTCTCTGATTTCCTGTTTGAACATACCATAACGGTAACGGATTCCGCAGCCATATGCACTGTATCCAAGTGTTGCAAGGGAATCAAGGAAGCATGCTGCAAGTCTTCCCAGACCACCGTTTCCAAGAGCCGGATCCGGCTCCTGATCCTCAAGTGCATTGATGTCGATTCCAAGCTCTTCAAGAGCTTCTTTCACTTCACCGTATGCACCAAGGTTTAAAAGGTTGTTTCCAAGGGCACGTCCCATAAGAAACTCCATGGACATATAATATACGATCTTCGGATCCTGCTTTTCATAAGCGTTCTGTGTATCAAGCCAGTTATCGATGATCACATCCTTCACTGTGTAGCTTACTGCCTGGAAAAGCTGCTCCTGAGTTGCCTCTTCAAGCTTTCTGCGGTAAAGAAACTTAACGTTGTCTTTTACACTTTTCTTGAAGGTTTCTTTGTCAAACTGTTTGTCAATCATTTTGATCCTCCTGTTGTATGTTAAATCAAAGCTTTGTAACACCAAGAGTTACATGCTCTTTATTAATATTCCACTCTTTTACATAACCATTTGTCTCGCCATAAACGACTTCCTCAGCCAGAACTTCAGATTTGATCTCAGCCTCATTTGCCTTCATGGTCTCGATAATCTTGTCATTATCTTTTACAGATACACGGATCTTATCCATAACCTCAAAGCCAGCCTCTTTACGCATGGTCTGTACCTTGCTGATGATTTCGCGGACAAATCCCTCTTCGATCAGCTCAGGTGTCAGGTTGGTATCCAGAACAACTGCAGTCTCGCCTTCTGACTCAGTTACATAACCTTCTGTCTGTGCGGTCTCGATGAGCAGGTCTTCCTCTGTAAGCTCAACCTTGTTTCCATCGATATCAAGTACAAGTACACCGTTTGTTTTCAGCTCGTTCATAGCCTTGCTTCCGTTGATCTGGGCAAGTGCAGTACGGATTCCGCCGAGAAGCTTGCCGTATTTCGGTCCCACTGTACGAAGCTGTGGCTTGAAGCTGTAGGAAATGAAGGATTCCACGTCATCTGCAAATTTCACTTCTTTTACATTCAGCTCGTCTGCAATAATGTCTGTGAAATATTTATCCATCACCTTCGGAGCTTTTACATACATGGTTCCGATTGGCTGACGGTTCTTGATATTTGCCGTATTACGGCATGCACGGCCAAGAACAACAACGTCCAGAACTTCTTCCATGTTTTCTTCCAGATCTTTGTTGATCCACTCTTCCTTTACTTCCGGGAAGTCGCAGAGATGGATACTCTCAGGAGCTGTTTTGTCCAGAGATCTTACAAGATTCTGGTAAATATCCTCTGTCATGAACGGGATCATCGGAGCTGCAGCCTTGGCAACTGTTACCAGTGCTGTGTAAAGAGTCATGTACGCATTGATCTTATCCTGCTCCATGCCTTTTGCCCAGAAACGCTCACGGCAGCGTCTTACATACCAGTTACTCATCTCGTCTACAAAGCCCTGAAGTGCTCTTGCAGTCTCCGGAATCTTATAGTCGTTCAGATCCTCGTCAACAGTCTTTACAAGTGTATTCAGCTTGCTGAGGAGCCATTTGTCCATAACCGGAAGCTTGTCATAGTCAAGTGTATATTTGGTAGCATCGAAGTTATCAATATTTGCATAAAGTACAAAGAATGCATAGGTATTCCACAGAGTACCCATGAATTTACGCTGACCTTCCTGAACAGCCTTGCCATGGAAACGGTTCGGCAGCCATGGTGCACTGTTGATGTAGAAGTACCAGCGGATGGCATCTGCACCGTATGTCTGAAGTGCATCAAACGGATCAACTGCATTTCCCTTGGACTTGCTCATCTTCTGGCCATTCTCATCCTGAACATGTCCAAGAACGATAACGTTCTTATATGGAGCCTGATTAAACAGAAGAGTAGACTCAGCAAGAAGGGAGTAGAACCATCCTCTTGTCTGGTCAACAGCCTCAGAAATAAAGTTTGCCGGGAACTGCTGTTTGAACAATTCCTGATTCTCAAATGGATAATGATGCTGTGCAAATGGCATTGCTCCTGAATCGAACCAGCAGTCAATAACCTCCGGTACACGGTGCATAGTGCCGCCGCACTCCGGACACTTCATGGTAAGCTCGTCAATGTATGGGCGGTGAAGCTCTACTGTCTTGGCGCGCTCGTCACCAGTTTTCTCATAGAGATCCTGACGGCTTCCAACAGATTCCATATGACCGCAGCTGCACTCCCAGATATTCAGTGGAGTTCCCCAGTAACGGTTACGGCTGATTCCCCAGTCCTGAACGTTCTCAAGCCAGTCGCCGAAACGTCCTTTACCGATGCTCTCCGGGATCCAGTTAATGGTGTTGTTATTGCGGATCAGGTCATCTTTAACAGCTGTCATTTTGATAAACCAGGATTCTCTTGCGTAGTAGATTAGTGGTGTATCACAACGCCAGCAGTGTGGGTAATCATGCTCAAATTTCGGAGCATCAAACAGCTTGCCTTCTTTTTCAAGATCAGCCAGTACCATTGGGTCTGCTTTCTTAACAAACACGCCGGCATATGGTGTCTCAGCAGTAAGATCACCCTTGCCATCTACAAACTGTACAAACGGAAGGTCATATTCACGTCCTACACGGCTGTCGTCTTCACCAAATGCAGGAGCGATATGAACAATACCGGTACCATCACTCATGGTAACGTAGTTATCACATACGAGATAATGCGCTTTCTTGCCCTTGGATGCTACATAGTCACCTGTGCATTTAAACAGCGGCTCATATTCCTTGTATTCCAGGTCTTTTCCTTTATAGGTTTCCAGAACCTCATATGCAGGCTCTTCTTCCTTTGCAAGCTTGCCAAGTACTTTGTCAAGAAGTGCTTCTGCCATATAGTAAGTGTATCCGTCTGCTGCTTTTACTTTACAGTAAGTCTCATCCGGATTTACGCAAAGTGCAACGTTAGAAGGCAGTGTCCACGGTGTTGTGGTCCATGCCAGGAAATATGCATCCTCTCCAACCACTTTGAAACGTGCGATTGCAGAACGCTCTTTTACTAATTTATAGCCCTGGGAAACCTCCTGGGATGAAAGCGGGGTTCCGCAGCGTGGACAGTAAGGAACGATCTTGAAGCCTTTGTATAAGAGGCCTTTGTTCCAGATTTCTTTCAGTGCCCACCACTCGGACTCAATATAATTGTCCTCGTAAGTTACATATGGATGCTCCATATCAGCCCAGAAACCAACTGTTGAGGAGAAATCCTCCCACATTCCTTTGTATTTCCAGACACTCTCTTTACACTGCTGGATGAACGGCTCCATACCGTATTCCTCGATCTGCTCTTTTCCATCCAGACCAAGCTTCTTCTCTACTTCAAGCTCTACCGGAAGACCATGGGTATCCCATCCAGCCTTACGCGGAACCATGTAACCCTTCATTGCACGGTATCTTGGGATCATATCCTTGATAACACGTGTCAGCACATGGCCGATATGCGGCTTGCCGTTTGCTGTTGGCGGTCCGTCATAGAATGTGTAAGTCGGGCCTTCTTTACGGTTTTCCATACTTTTTTCGAAAATATGGTTTTCTTTCCAGAATTCTTCTACTTTTTTCTCGCGATCTACGAAATTCAGATTCGTGTCTACTTTCTGGTACAAAGCTTTTTCCTCCTTTAAAATTATCAGTCGATTGCTGTTGGGATTTCCTGTTACATAAAGAATCCTGCCTGCAGGATTCTCCGCCTGCATAAAAAGAATCCTGCTTTGCAGGATTCTCCGCCTGCGGCGGGTCGCTATAAGCGACATCTACCTTTCCGCCGCAGTGCGATCCTGCCCGGCAGGGCTTTTTATGCTATAGGGAATTCCAACGGAATTTCCTATAGCATAAAAAAAGCTCTCATCCTGCAAAAGGACGAAAGCTGTCAGCACTCGTTATACCACCTGTTACATTGTACGGGCTTGCACACGCAGCCGATACACGCTCCCTGTAACGGGGGAATTCCGTTATCTCCTACTTGTTCCTTCAGAGATAAAACTCCGGAGTGATCTTCGGCTGAATCTACTTGCGGCGGGCTTACACCATCCCCGTCTCGCTGAAAAGATTGCTGCTGTCTGTGTCTGCACAACCTTAAACGTTCAAAATCAGCTTACTGTCTCCATCACAGTCTTTAACTATTCTGTTTCCCGTCTATTATAATGGTCTGAATTTCTATATGTCAAGTGTTTTTCCGCTGAAAAAATGGGGAGAATAGGGGAAAATAATGCTGAATTTGTGGATTTTCCGGGGTGCTGTGAACAATTCACACTCTTTTAATAGTTTTACATAAAGAAAAGTGGTATAATGCAATTACGTATTGGGAATTTTATGTACTATTTTAAGAAAGGATTTTATATGATTAGGAAAAATCTTCATATGAAAATAAAGCGGATTTTCTGTGGAATCCTGACAGCAGCAATGCTGCTTGGGCAGACGGGCGCTGTCTGGGCAGAAGCTACAGACACTGCCAGCGAATCTCCCACTCCTACTCCGGATCCGCATACCGAATATTATGCACAGGCAGCTGATACCGATTCCATTGAGGGTTGGCCGGAGGGTCCTAAGATTGAGGCGCAGTCAGCAGTTCTCATGGACTTAAATACAGAAGCGGTCCTGTATTCCAAGAATGCCAATACTCAGCTTTACCCGGCCAGTATTACCAAGCTTCTCACCTGTCTTCTTGGATGTGAGAACCTGGACGTGAACGCACAGCTTACCCTTTCTCAGCAGGCGGCTTACGGAATTGAAGCGGGAAGTTCCACCATTTATGGTGATGCCGGAGAGGTTTTTACAGTTGAACAATGTCTTATGGCACTGATGCTGGAATCAGCCAATGAAATGGCACTTGGTATTGGGGAAGAGGTTTCCGGTTCTGTGAAGAAGTTTGTAGAGCTGATGAACACCAGAGCCCAGCAACTTGGATGCAAAAACACCCATTTTAATAACCCTAACGGACTTCCTGATGAGACTCATGTAACCACCGCAGGCGATATGGCAAAAATAGCCAAGGCTGCATGGCAGAATCCACTTTGCAGGAAATTTTTCACCACAGATCTTTATGAAATTCCGCCTACCAATATTTTTACAGAAACCCGCTATCTGCTCAATCATCACAAGATGATGGCTGGCCGGGATTACGCCTATGATGGTGTTCTGGGTGGAAAAACAGGCTACACAGATGTTGCCGGTGCTACTCTGATCACCTATGCCAAGCGTGGAAATATGACCCTGGTTGCAGTTGTGATGAATTCCGTAAATGGCGCCTGGGCTGACACAAAGAGCCTTCTGGATTACGGTTTCGACAATTTCGAATGTAAAAAAGTAAAAATCAGCAAGAATCCTGTTCCGAAGAAAAATCTTCCAGGTGAGCAGTATCTGCTGAATAATTGCGGAAATACTTATCCATTCTACTACACAAAAAATGTATACGTGACCGTCCCCACAGGAACAGACCTCAGTGTTCTTACCAAGAAACAGGCCATTCTTTCCAACGCTGTGGGACCATTGAGATTAAAGAGCAAGTATTATTTCAATGGTCAGATGGTTGGATGGGGAATGCAGTATGAACGGTCGATCATGACCAGTCTGCTGACAACACCGACTTTATAAAATAAGGGCTAAGAATGAAAACTGCATTACGCATTTTCGTTCTTAGCCCTGTATTATTGTAGTTCTTCTACTTTACACAATATTCTTTTATTTCTTTATTCGAAATGCCCCTATTACTACAGTTTCTTTCCTCAACTCTTATACCAGAATTTCAGACATTTCACCTTAATATTTGAAGGATCTGCTATTAGTTTTCCTATATTCAGCTTCATGGTTTTTGTCTTTCCCGGTTTTATATTAACCTTGAAGGTTTTGGTGCGGGTCATTTCTTCATTAATGGTCATGGTGAATTTCAGCTTAACTTTGGTGATGGTGCTTTTGGATTTATTGGTGAAACGGGTTGTGTAAATGGTTTTGCCGGAATCCGGATAGTATTTATAGCCTTTCACTTTTACCTGAAGCTGTTTCAGTTTTGGCTTGGGGGCAGGCTTTTTGCCGACAATCACGGTTATGGTTCTCCGCTTGCCATTTACCAGGGCACTTACCTTGGCAGTGCCAGGCTTCTTTGCGATCAGGAATCCTCCGGCTGCATCAACGATCTTTTTGTTGCTGGATTTCACTTTCTTGATGGTGATGCTTCCACCGCCGGTTTTGAAAACATAATTGGAAAACATGGTGGTATCCCCCACCTTCAGGGAGATGGAGCTGGAAACAGTTATGACTGTTTTCGCCACTGTGAAAGTCACCTTTTTCGTCTGATTTCCATATTTAAAAATGAAATCCGCCGAACCTGCTTTTGCAAAATATACGCTTACCTCAAAGCTGTCATTGGATTTTGGAGTAATGCCTGTAACCTGTGCCACAGATGAGTCCGAAATACTTACAGAATATTTGGACGAGTCCTTATTTGAATAAAAAACATAAGGATCGTCAACCGTTACCAGAAACATTCCTGTGGTTTTGTCGTAATTGTTTTCCGGCGGATAAATGGCAATATCTGCGCTTTTGCGATTTTCCCGTACATTTACCGAAATGGAAAAATCTACGTTCTGCTCACTTGGAAAACTATCGTAATTTACAAATATTTCCATCAATTCCATTTCATCAGATTTGGAGAATGTGGCTGAGCCCTGCAGCACCGTACCTCCGTTTGAATATAAGGGTATGCTGGCGTCATCCAGATACACGCTTGCCCTGCCTGGTGTCAGACTGGAACTTTGAAAAGTCATAGTCACATCTACCTTGTAATCCATGGAGTCTTCATGAGGGATCTGATAACCGATATAATAGCGGAATTCGTCTCCATCCCACACATTCATGCTGCCCGTTCCACTGAGTTTAAAACCATCTGTGGTAACTTCCTTGGTAATAGCAGCCTGCGCCTGTAGCGGACCAAAGAGAACCATCAGCAGTGTTACAAAGAAAAATGTCAGAATGTATTTCCCAAACCTGTAAAAATAATTTCTTAAACTCATAAAATCCCCTCCTTTTTATACGCTGTTGTTGTATTACTTATAAACAGCATATGTGATTGGAGGGGATTTTTCTATTAACCAAATGTTAGTTTTTCATTCATTACAAGCAGTAGTTTCACGGATTTACTGCTCTTCTTTCTTCAGTCTCCGTTTGGCTCGATGAGCATCACGTTTCTGGCGGATTTCATCGGCTTCTTCATCTGTTACATTGGTGAGCTTCTTAATTACATAATACTTATTGTCTTCCGTTCGGCGAATCCTAATTTTTCCCAGTACAAAGCCGTGCTCCTGACAAAGGGACACACTGTAATAAACCTTGGAATTATTCATAAACCAACGTATCTTACGCTTGGCCGGATTATGGCATAATGGACATTTCGTGCTGGTTACTTCCCGGTCCTTCATGGCTTTTTCGCGGGAATAGAACTCTCGGGATACATATTTATCATAGGTTGGATAGGATATGTGAATCTCTTCACGCTTACTCTTGGGATTCTGATACACGTCCAGGGATGAGTTTGGAAAAATGTATTTATCTTCTATTTTCTGGAGAATACATGCAGTATAATAAGCATCTCCCAGAGCGCGGTGAAAATCCATTTTCTTCTCCACGCCCATTTTATCAGCAGCAAATTCCAGGGCACGGCGCTCGTCATTTTCTTCATAACGAATGGCAAATAATTTCTGCACATCATAATAAGTCACAGGACCTTTCAGCAGGGAAAGTTTTCCATAATATTTCATGTTCCGCTGCAGTTCCATTACATCCTGATTTCCCCAGGTAAAGAAAATATATTCTTCGCCACACCATTCCAAAAATTCCATGATGGCCTGCGGGAAAAGAGTTCCCTTCTGCAGATCCTTATAATTCATGTGAATCACTTCATGAATGCTGTCATGAATCCAATTGTACACCTGGGGCTTGATCAGACGCTGAAAGCTATCCACAATTTCTTTCTCTTCATTTAGTTTTATGGCGCCGATTTCTATGATTTCAAAAGGCAGACGGCTGTTAGACCACCTTTTTCCCCCCGGACTCTGATTCCATTCCAGGTCAAATACAATGTAATTCATGGGTAAATTCCTTCTCTGAAAATGTTTTTGTTACTGTGAACAGGTAAACAGTAACATGTTTTTGCCATCCACGATTAGTGCAGCAACATCTTGTTTTCACGCTATGGAGCCTGTTTGAAAAGGCTTTCTGCAAGATGTACATCATAATTTGTGGGAGATTTTTTGTTCTATCCTTTGCAGTTATCAACAATTCCAGACAAGTATAGCAGACAGGTGAAATGATGTAAAGACATAAGAAAAAACCTGCCGGTGGGTAGCCGGCAGGAAACGAGGGGGTATGAAACAAAATCTATGTAAATTAAGAAATCGTCTTAAAATGAAACACAATCTATATAAAAGAAGCTGTTTACCATTATTTCAATATTGCTGAATAATCTATACACTGCAAGCACATCAAATAAAACATGCTCTGCCGCTTTCACTCGTTACTTATGTAAGCCGGCAATATCAGCCGCCGCTTCTGATTTACGGCTAATGCACACTCTATATTATCTAATTCAATTATCTATTTCAATCGTCTATTTCAATTATTTATTTCATCGGCACGAAGCAGGTGAACTGCTCCGCGCCAGTTATTATCTGTTATCAGTTTCCCACGGGAATTCTTATCTGTTAAAACAGCTCTTTCCCCGGGAATCAGCCTTCAATAGAAATAAATTTCTTCTCTTCAGGCACTTTCTTTTTCGCTTCCTTCGGGAAAGTAACAGTCAGAACACCATTGTCATATTTCGCATGGATGTCCTCATGCTCCAGTTCCTTACCTACATAAAAGCTTCTGGAGCACTGTCCGGTGTAACGCTCTCTGTGAACGTATTTACCGTTATTGTCTTTCTCATCTTTATTCTCGGTTCTGGAAGCCTGAATGTTCAGATAGCCATCCTTCAGCTGAATCTTCACATCCTCTTTATGGAAGCCTGGAAGATCAATGCTCAGCTCATAATTTCCATCTACATCCTTAATATCTGTCTTCATCAATTCAGCAGCTCTGTAACCTCTGTGATTCTCTCTTTCTACAGGTAATCTCATCCAGTCATCAAATAAATCTTCTCCAAAAATACTAGGCATTAACATAATCCATTCCTCCTTATATTGTGAACACTTGCGTGTTTAATTAACATCTTTGTTAAAACTGGAAGATTTCTTTTTCTCTCTTCCTTTGTTCTGTATGTAATATAACACGCATTGTTAGCACTGTCAAGAGTCGAGTGCTAATTTCACATTTTTTTCACATTTACCCTTAAATGAAAAACTAACTTCCACCTTTAGTCTGTTTTGTTCTACATTAGAAACTGGGGGTGGAAGTTAGTCTTGC